>CAMWRN010000306.1 GCA_947176675.1 uncultured Clostridia bacterium
TTGTTAATTATTTGTAAACTATGCTTTTTAGGACTTGATTTTTATTTGCAGGCTAAATAAGAATTTATTCAATCTTTATTTCCTCGCCATCCTCGATTATCAGCAAGTTTTCAACTTCAAACCTCTCGGCAATAGACCTGTCAAATCCGTTATTTTCTGTATTTGTAGTCATATGATACGGAATATTGTGCTTTGCCCTTACCTGTTCGGCACACCATGCTGCTTCCTCCAGACCCATATTGAAAACGCCGTCACAGCAGAAAAATGCGTAATCAATTTCCTTTTCTGCAAGCAACGGCATTTGTTCTGTTGCAGAAGTATCACCCGTCACATATACCGACATACCGTTTGATGAAAAGGTCAAAACATAACCAACGCTGTCAGTTATATCGTGCCAGTCGTTGTAACCTGCTTCTACCGCTTCAACCGTAACATAGCCTAAATTGAAAACCTGATGTTCACCGTTTGCCAAAGCCTCGTCCTGCGTAATGATTATACAATCGGGATTTCTTTTTTCAACCTTACTTATTTGATTATGGTCGAAATGAGCATGGGTCACAAGAATAAGGTCGGCAGGCAGGTCGTATTGATCCCCTGCATAAGGGTCGATATAGATTACATTGTTTTCTGCCGTAACAATGCGTACACTTGCCTGCCCCATATAAAGCAGGGTTGCCGCTTCTTCGCCATTGATGTCAGCTTTTGTTTCTGTAATATTTTCCTGTGCTGTCGTTTGAGATAAAATATTTGTTTGGGAAATGTCCTGACTTCCGATTTTCTCCTGCGCTGCATCTGCGGCGGAACAGCCTGAAAACAATATCACTGCGGCTGTTATCAAAATGATAAGATTTTTCATATACTGCCTCCTGCAAGCCTTTGATTATCCGTGAACCATTTTCCGTCCCGCTTTATAAAACGGTGAGTTCCGCTTATTCGATACACGCCCTTTGCTCCGTAAGCGTCGGCATCCAAAACGGAAGTATACGTTACAGTTCCCGAATCGCCGTCCGTCTCAACAACAGGCGAATCTATTCCTATTTTGAAATATTTCAAATTTCCGTTTTCTATATCGGCAAAATATTCCTCACGGCTCTGCTGTTTTCCGCTCATATGCGTAAATACTGCATCTTCGGGAATCATGTCGCGAAGGGTGTCGGTGTCCGCTTCGGTCATAGCCTGACAATATTTTGCCTGCTGATAAAGAACCTCAAGCTCTTCACTGTTTAATTCCGGCAGCTTGACATTTATCAGTTCAACATTTTCAAAAACAGAGAAATCATATTCGGAATTGCTGTCAGACTCAGTTATCATCTGCACACTCTCCTCCAAGCTTATCGGTAAATTTGTATCTGTACCTTCATTGCTTACGCTGCACCCCGCCAAAAGCAGAATTGCGGTCAGCGGTATTACACGAAAATAATTCATATTATCAGCCCTTTACCCCATTCCCGCAATATCCATATGCGACAAAGCAGTTTCTATTTCGTTCATTTCCGTTTCGGTAAGTTTAATATTTATCGACCCGAAATTTTCCTTAACACGATCTTGCTTTGTTGTTCCGGGTATAGGCACGATAAATGGCTTTTTAGCAATTTCCCATGCAAGAGCTATCTGTGCGGGAGAAGCGTTCTTTTTGGCAGCATACTCCTCAATAAGCCCCATAAGACCACGGTTTTTATCCATACCCTCTTTTTGAAACAGCTTCATATTTCCACGCCAGTCGCCGTCACGATATTTAGTTTCGGCAGAATATCTGTTGCTCAAAAATCCCTTGGCAAGAGGGCAGGCTGAAACATAGGTTATCCCAAGCTCTTCACACAGCGGAAAATATGTTTTTTCGTCCTGTCGTGCTACAAAGGAATACATATTCTCAACTGCCGATATTTTACACACCTTATGCGCTCTGCGAATATAATCTTCCGGAGCGAAAGACACGCCCCACGCTCGTATTTTTCCCTCATTTATAAGCTCCGACATCGTTTCGGCAATCTCCTCGGGAGCGACCTTCGGATCAAGCCTGTGCTGATAGTAAAGGTCAATATAGTCTGTCCCAAGTTTTTTCAGGGATTCGTTCACCTGCTCACGGACAGATCTTCGGCTGCTGTCCAGCGCGTTTTTGTCCCCGGAAAAAAAGCTTTCGTCAACAATACCGAATTTGGTTGCGATAACGATTTTATCCCGAAACGGATTAACAGCCTTGCCGAGATATATTTCGTTTGCCTCTCCGTAAATAGGTGCGGTATCGAAAAAATTATATCCTGTTTCATAAGCGCAGCGCATAAGATGTACCATATCATTTTCGGCTTCCACAGTCCCGTATGAGTGTGTCTGACCCATACATCCGTAGCCGACCGCTGCTATCTCAATATCTGTATGACCAAGTTTTCTTGTTTTCATTTTAAACGCCCTTTCTGTTTTTATTATGCAGAAATACCGTCCTGCTCTGCTGCATTATTAAGATATTTTAATTTTGTTCTGTAGGTTTGCCGCACAAAAATTGCAGCAATGATAAATCTAAGTACCTCCATAATGGGGAAAGCCAGCCATACAAGTGTAACGCTGCCGGTGCCTGCCAAAAGCCACGCCGATAAAAGCAAAAATACAGCCTGAGATATTGAAACGATAAAGCTTGCAGCGCCCTGACCTAAAGCTTGTAAAAATCCGGACAATATCTGAGTTGTCGTTGTAAGCAAAAGGGCTGCGGCAATAAAGCGCAGAGCAGAGATACCTATAGCCATCATTTCTTCGTTAGCGTTGAACATAGCAAGAAGCTGTTTTGGAAACACAAGAAAAATAATTACGCCTATCATTGCAATTACCGTGTTTACTTTTAAACTTTTCCATAGGGTATCCATAATTCTTTGCTTTTCCTTAGCGCCGTAATTATACGCTATGATAGATATTCCTGCGCTGCTCATGCCTCCCGACGGCATAATTACAAAGCTCTGAAGCCTGATATATATTACATATATCCCGGGAGCTAATGCGGAAAGTCCCAGAAGTATGTTATTCATACCCAAAGCAATTACTGAAATAAGGCAATTACTTAACGCCACAGGAACTCCTATTTTAACAATTTCCGAAATAATTTGCCGTGTCGGGACAAATGACTTTTTGAAAATATGTATATCA
>CAMWRN010000307.1 GCA_947176675.1 uncultured Clostridia bacterium
CAAAAAGAGCGGAACTTTTTATTCAATGAATTATTGAAATTAAATTTAAAGGTGTACTGTTCAGAGGCAAATTTTATTTTATTCAAAATCAATCTGCCTCTTGATTTGCTTCTTTTAAATCATAAAATTTTAATAAGAAGCTGTGCAAATTTTGACGGCTTGGGTGAGAATTTTTTTAGAATTACAGTGCGCAGGCATGAAGAAAATATTGCTCTTATTGAAGCGTTATGGAGGGTCGCAAATGGCTAAATCAATTATGATTCAGGGAACTATGTCAAATGCGGGAAAAAGTCTTTTTACTGCGGTTTTGTGCAGAATTTTCAAGCAGGACGGATATTCCTGCGCGCCCTTTAAATCGCAGAATATGGCGCTTAATTCGTATATTACCGAAGATAATCTTGAAATCGGCAGGGCGCAGGCAATGCAGGCTGAAGCGGCCGGAATTGTCCCCTCAGTACTGATGAATCCGATACTTTTGAAGCCTACAACCGACATTGGTTCACAGGTAATCGTGAACGGCGAGGTGCGCGGAAATATGCGTGCAGTTGATTATTTCAAGCGAAAAAAGGAACTTATTCCCGACATCATGAGAGCCTATAACAAACTTTCAGAGCAGCATGATATTATTGTTATCGAGGGTGCAGGAAGTCCTGTGGAGCTTAATTTAAAAGCTGACGACATTGTTAATATGGGCATGGCAAAGCTGGCAAAAGCCCCTGTTTTGCTGGTTGGCGACATTGACAGGGGCGGAATTTTTGCACAGCTTTTAGGTACTCTTGCGCTGCTTGAAGATGATGAACGGGACATTGTAAAAGGTCTTGTGGTGAACAAATTCAGGGGCGATAAAAGCTTATTTCGGGACGGTGTTGAAATTCTTGAACAGCGAGGCGAAAAGCCTGTTATCGGTGTTGTTCCGTATATTAACTGCAATATTGACGACGAGGACAGCCTTTCGGAAAAGCTTGAAAATAAGACGACTAACGGAATTATTGACATTGCTGTGATAAGGCTGCCGAGAATTTCAAACTTTACAGATTTTGATATTTTTTCACAGTATGACGGTGTTTCGGTAAGATATGTTTCAAAAATCTCACAGCTTGGCGAACCCGATTTTATAATAATTCCCGGTACAAAAAACACCGTTGCCGATATGAATTGGCTTAGAGAAAGCGGACTTGAAGCAGCAATAAAAAAATGCGCTTCAAAAGAAATTCCTGTTTTCGGAATATGAAATTCATATGGGAAAAACTTTTTCAGAAAGTCCCGCACTTTTATCCGGCGGAGGAGCTTTTGATGACAATGTTTACGGCTGTTCCCTGTGGTTATATGGAAATGTATCAAGGGGCAGATGAAAGCGATAGAATCAAGTTGCCAGTACATATGGACTCTCAATTCTTAATTGAACCCGAAGGCGCTCATTTGAATATTTCAGGAATATCAGGATTGGCAGCTAAAACATCATATGCAATGTTCTTACTCAAAGCTATTCAAGATAAATGTCTTGGTGCTGTTGACAAGGATGCAAATGATGTCGCATTTGTTATTTTTAATGTTAAAGGTAAGGATCTTCTCGCTATTGATGAACCGAATCCTTTTGAAAGTGATGAAAAACGCAGAGAAACCCACGCATTATACGAAGCAATGGGTATGTCCACTTCTCCATTTAAAAATGTTCACTATTACTATCCTTATTCCAAAAAGGGGGCGTGGAATACTTATTTGGATCAGGCTACGGTTGAAAGCAATATAAAGCGTGGTGCTGCCCATATGTACAAGTACGAATGCAGATTTATCCTTGTTTTTCAAAAGATTAAATCTGATACAAAGCGATTTTATATTTTTCATAAAAACCGCCCCCTATCTTTTATTTTGCATTTTAAGAAATGCCATTTTTTCAAAGCCCTTTGCGGCTGCGCATAAATCGTTAATGAAAATTACTCTGTCGGAATTATATCTGCCGAAATTTTTAATCAGCTTTCCTCCGCCGCCCACAATAAACAGTTTCATAAAATCGGAATCGTACTCGTATTTAGCAAGTGTGTCTAAAATTTCACTGCAATAATTTTCCGCAGTTTCACGCAGACAGGCAAGATAATTTTCCGAAATATCCGCCGTACCGTCAAGAATGAAATTCTGAATTATTGCAAGGTCAATAACTTTTCCCGAAATGTCGGTTACAGCGTTCTGCGCCGCAATTACAAACTGATTTACGCCGATTTTTTCGGTAAAACATTTTTCCTCAATGGGCTTTTTATTGTTGATGTACATAACGTTCATTGTGCCGTTGCCAATATCCGCAAGCATATTAACTCCCGTCAACATAGATGTATTTTCGATCAAAGCGGGATAACCCTGCGGTAAAACCGTACAGCCTACAATTCTTATTTTATATGTTTTTTTGTTAAATGTAAATTCCACAATTTCATTTTTGGTAATGTACTTGCAGAATTGTTCACGCTGATTTATTACCCAAGACAGCGGCAGACCCGCCGCAATATGTACGTTTGCTTCATTTACATTGTTTACTTGCAGTTCCGAAGTGATTGCCGCCAAGGCGATAATGTAAAAATCCTAATCAACGGTTTTATCGGGAATAATGGGCTTGTGGCAGTCGCCGATCTTGTAAAATTTACTGTCCCAATGCAGAATTTTCCCCGAAAAAACAGGTTCGGTATTATGAGTGGTCAGTCCTGTGGGAAAAATTATACGTGACGTTTTGATGTTACCGTAACCAAGGTCAACGCCTATTATGCACGTTGAATTAAAATTTATCATACTGCTTCCTCCTTAAACTCATTGCTTGATATTTTTGATTTAAGAAGCTGAATAATCAGCCCCTCCGACGATTTATCCGCTGTGCTGTCGGCAAATGAATTAACGATAAAAACGGTCTTCCCGATTTCCTCGCGGTGTTCGCTGCCGAACGGGACATATTTCTCCGCTTTCATTTTGAACCTCCGCTGCAATTAAATTTCAGAGATAATGCTATTCCTGCCGACAGTTTTGATAGCGAATTATCGTGATTTTAATTATACTGCCTCTGACCATGAAAGTCATTGACAGTCAATTGACAGCAGATTGATATATTTTTTGAAATTTTGATAGCACATATC
>CAMWRN010000308.1 GCA_947176675.1 uncultured Clostridia bacterium
CGACCACCGAGATCTACACCTATTAAGTCGTCGGCAGCGTCAGATGTATATAAGAGCCAGGCACATAGGGGACAAACGGTGCGGACTGTGCGATTTGTGCATTTTGCGTACTTTGAACCGTCTTAGCGGTCTGCGGCTGAACGGTCTGACGTCCCGAAGCTGCGCTCCGATTGACCTGTTTGGGAAACGGCTGACTCGACCCCGGCAGCGGATTAGACCGCATAACTACTATCTTGGGCGCAGGCTTCGCTTTTGCCGAGGCAAATCCGAGAGAACCAACGGACTGCAAATTCGGCAGAGCTATTGACGGTATTTCAAGTTCCGAGCTTTCCTCAAAATAACCGTTCCCCAAATCGGTAATTTCGGTCATACCTGCGGGAAACATACCCTCCAATGAATCCGCTTCGCCAAAGTGATCGTTAGACGGATCAAGATCGTAAGGTGCGGCGATCGCGCTGAAGTCAGGAACCTCAAAGCCGCAGCCCTGACACGCACCGAGAATGATCTCTTCTCCGCAGATAGGACATCTTTCCACCACCGTACCTTGCCCCCGTTTCCCCGCTCACAGACTTGCAGCAAGCCGCCGTTAATCTTTCATTCGTCTGCCCAGATAGCCTATATCGTAAGTTCCTTCCTCAAACGCGGGATCGCGTATAAGGGAAAGCTGAAAATCTATGTTAGTGTCAACGCCCTCCACAATGAATTCGGCAAGCGCCCATTTCATTTTGGCGATAGCCTCCTGACGAGTAGGAGCGTAAACAATAAGCTTCGCGATCATACTGTCATAGTAGGGAGTAATCTCATATCCCGAATAAACAGAGCTGTCTATGCGTATTCCCGGACCACCGGGGATGTGCAGAGCCTTGATCTTTCCGGGACTGGGACGGAATCCCTTTTCGGGACTTTCCGCGTTTATCCTGCATTCGATGGAATGTCCCGTTACACGGATATCCTCCTGACTGTAGGGGAGCTCCTTGCCCGCGGCGATCTTCAGCTGCGCCTTGACAAGGTCTATCCCTGTAACGAACTCAGTTATGGGGTGTTCCACCTGAATACGGGTGTTCATCTCCATAAAGTAGAAATTGTTTTTATCGTCTGCCAAAAACTCGATAGTTCCCGCGTTGTAGTATCCGCATACCTTTGCTGCGGCAACGGCGGCTCTGCCCATTCTGTCACGGAGCATGGGCGTCATGATCGTAGAGGGACTTTCCTCCAGCACCTTCTGGTTACGCCTCTGCATGGAGCAGTCACGCTCTCCCAGATGTACAACATTGCCGTGCTTGTCGGCAAGTATCTGGAACTCTATATGCTTTGGGTTGGCAATAAATTTTTCCATGTATATGCTGCCGTCCCCGAAATAATTCAGAGCCTCCTGCTTGGCGGCGGTTATCTGGTCTTCCAGGTCTTCCATACGTTCAACGAGACGTATGCCTCGTCCGCCGCCGCCTGCCGAAGCCTTTACCATAAGCGGAAAGCCTATCTCCTCCGCAAGCTTTTTCGCTTCACTCACAGATGACACCGCTCCGTCACTGCCGGGAATAACGGGCACTCCCGCTTTTTTCATTGCAGACTTTGCGGCAGCCTTGTCTCCCAGCATCTCGATGGATTCGGGAGCGGGACCTATAAAGGTTATCCCGCATTTTCCGCAGTTCCTTGCAAAGGAAGCGTTCTCGGAAAGAAATCCGAAGCCGGGGTGAACGGCGTCCGCGCCTGTTATCTCACAGGCGGCAATAATTGCTTTTTCGTTTAAGTAGCTGTCCTTTGCGGCGGGAGCGCCTATGCAGACCGCCTCGTCGGCAATTTTCGCATGGAGAGCGTTCCTGTCGGCAGTGGAAAAAACCGCTACCGTTTTGAGTCCCAGCTCTCTGCACGCTCTTATGATGCGGACCGCTATTTCGCCGCGGTTGGCAATAAGTACCTTTTTAAACATAATACTGACGTATCCTTTCGGGGATTACTTAGATTACTTAGATTACTTAAATTACTTGATAGCGAAAGATATCTCCGCCGCAACGGCTTTCTCACCGTTTACCGTAGCAAGAGCCTTGCCCACGCCCACGGGCCCCTTTACCTTGACGATCTCCACTTCGATCCTCAGTGTATCTCCCGGAATGACCTGACGGCGGAACTTAGCTTCCTTAACGCCGCCGAAAAAGCCTATCTTGCCTTTGTTCTCGGGCATTGAAAGCATTGCGACTGCTCCCGCCTGAGCGCACATTTCCAGCATAAGCACTCCGGGAACGACGGGGTAATCGGGAAAATGTCCCTTGAACCAGAATTCGTCGGGACTCATGTATTTGGTTGCCACCACCTTTTTGCCGACTTCCATTTCCTCAATGGTATCTATCAGCAGAAAAGGATCGCGGTGGGGGATGATCTCCATAATTTGTTCTTTGTTCATTAAAGGCATATCGGTATCTCCCTTTATTTGATTATCATAATAGGCTGGTCGAACTCAACAGCTTCTCCGTTTTTCACCAGTATCTCCGCAACCGTTCCGTCAAACTCGCTCTGAACCTCGTTCATAAGCTTCATGGACTCAATTATCATGATAACGTCGCCCTTTTTCACCTGCTGACCTACCGTTACGAACGGCGGCTTGTCAGGAGCGGAAGCTGCATAGAAAGTACCCACGATAGGGGACTTTACCACATTTCCCGAAACGGCGGGAGCTTCAGCCGCAGCGGTTTGAACAGACTGCTGCATTTGCTGCATAACCGGAGTCTGCACCAATGGCATACCCATAGGCGCGCCCATTGGAGGGGGAGGCGGGCATTTTTTACCCTTTATTGTAACGACCTCCTCGCCGTCCGCAATGGTTATCTCGCCTAAGTCCTTTTCCTTGACAAGCTCAGCAAGCTTCTGTATAAATTCGATATTAACCATAATTTTACTCCTTATATTTAATAATGCAAAGCGTTGCGTTGTGTCCGCCGAAGCCGAGACTGTTGGACAGCGCGGCGTTTACGGTCATATTCCGTCCGCCTTCGGTGCAGTAGTCAAGGTCGCATTCGGGGTCGGGAACTTTATAGCCGATAGTTTGGTGTACATAAT
>CAMWRN010000309.1 GCA_947176675.1 uncultured Clostridia bacterium
GCGTGTAAACCATGGCTGGCTTGTCATGGATTTACCGACTATATTTATTGTAACAAAGGAGGAAATACTATGTTAGGCAATTTTATTTACAGCAATCCCACAAAGCTTTATTTCGGAGAAAATTCTCTGGATTTTCTTAACGAGGAGCTGCCTAAATACGGGAAGAATGTACAGCTTATTTACGGCGGCGGCTCTGTCAAAAAGAATGGCATTTACGACAAGGTGGTGGAAATTCTAAAGGCAAACGGAAAAGAAATTTTTGAGGACGGCGGAGTTATGCCAAATCCTACTGTTGAAAAACTTTATGAGGGCGTTCGTATTGCGAGGGAAAATCAGGTTGACCTGCTGCTTGCTGTTGGCGGCGGTTCCTGCTGTGATTACGCAAAGGCTGTTTCCGTATCGGTAAACTGCGACGACGATACTTGGGAAAAATATTATATCCGCTTTGAAGAGCCGACTTGTGAAATAGTGCCTGTTGGCTGTGTATTTACAATGGCGGGAACAGGCTCGGAGATGAACGGTGGAGCGGTCATTACCAATCATAAAACCAAGCAGAAAATAGGTCATGTATTCGGCGAAAATGTTATGCCGAAATTTTCAGTGTTAGATCCGAAATTCACATTTACTCTGCCAAAACGTCAGCTTGCGGCAGGTATTTACGATATTTTTAATCATATCTGCGAACAGTATTTTTCCGGCAGTGACGACAACACCAGCGATTATATCAGCGAAGCACTTATGAAATCAGTCATACACAGCTCACGCATTGCAATAAACGATCCCGAAAATTATGAAGCACGTTCAAATATTATGTGGACGGCTACATGGGCGCTCAACACACTTATAGCAAAAGGCAAAACTACCGACTGGATGGTTCATATGCTTGGACAGTCCGCAGGCGCATATACTGACGCAACTTATGGTATGACGCTTTCAGCGGTTTCCATGCCATATTACCGCTATATTATGCCGTACGGTCTGCCTAAATTTGTACGCTTCGCAAAAGAAGTCTGTGGCGTAAGCGACAGCGGAAAAACCGACGAGCAAATCGCAGAAGAGGGTCTTGCCGCAATGGAAAGCTGGATGAAGGAGCTTGGACTTGCAATGAAGCTTTCGGAGATTGGTGCAACGGGAGATATGCTTGAGGGAATTGCAGACGGCACTATTATTATGGATGGCGGTTACAAAGTCCTTGACCGCAGCGAAATTCTGGAGATTTTGAAAGCTGCAATGTAAGCGCTGAATTTTTCTATATAGTAATAAAACGCCCCGAAACTCTCAACAAGAGATTTTCGGGACGTTTTACTATAAGAGGAATTACTGAATAAAGCTTTTTTATTGTATAATATTGTTCAGCCATTCCTGCAGATCTTCCTTTGCATTGGCTGTATCATCTTGAAATACATGAAAAACATTATCCGAAATAACAGTCGATTCGGGAAGCGCAGCGGTAATATCCTGTACGCTGCCTGCAAGTCCGCCTGTTCCGTGAGAGCAAAAAAGATAAATATTTTTATCACTCAAATCGTTAGCATCAATAAAAGAAAATATTGCCATAGGGCAGCTGTACCACCAATTGGGGTAGCCTAAAAATACTGTATCATATTCCGAAATGTCGTTTATTATTTCCGAAAGCGCAGGGTGCATCCCGTTAGCTTTTTTCTTCGTTGGCACGGGAAAGGCAGCCATCCCAATCAGCAGGATATGGTTCTGTTACCAGTATTGAAAAAAGCTCGCCGCCCGTTTCGTTTTCTATCCATTGTGCAAGCTGTGCAACATTGCCGGGATTTGTCACGCTTGCAGAGGTCATAGCGTCGATATTATCCTGAACTGCATTTTCCGCCCACGAAAAATAAGCTATAAGCACTTTGTTTTCCTCTCCTGCCTCTGTTTGCTCTCAAATTTTCGTTGATTGTACATCATATGTTACACTCGCAGAATGACTTTCGGAAGGAGCTTCAGCAGCATTTCCGCTGCAAGCGCTTAAAAGCAGTGTTAAAGTTAAAAGAGCAGGTATTCTTTTTTGCATTTTTATAAAAACCTCCTGTCATTTTTTAGTCGGTTATACCGTTTTCGGAGAGCCATTTGGATATTTCGTCGGGTAGACTGTTGCCTCCTGAATAGTGTACAGACAGTCCATCTCCCATAACAGAATCTGGTGCTAATTTTGCAATTGCGGTAAGGCTCTGACCAAATCGTCCGCCGCCATGTGAGCAGAACGGGATAATAGTTTTTCCCGAAAAATCATATTCCTCCAAAAAAGAAGCGATAGGCATGGGAATTGACGCCCACCAGTTAGGATAGCCGAGTATAACAGTATCATATTCGTCCATATTTTCCACATGAACAGCAAGTTCGGGACGCGCCTGTTCGTTCTGATCCCGCTGCGCTTCATCGAGCACCGTGTTGTAATCAGTGGAATAGGGTGTAACAAGTTCAATTTCAAACAGATCAGCGCCTGTCTGTAACTGGATTTCTTCGGCAATTCCTTTAGTGTTGCCGCCCCATGAAAAATAAGCAATAAGAATCTTTCCGCTGCTGTTTGATACATTCTGCGCTCCTGCGCTAATAACACTTCCCGTCACCATTGCAGCATTTCTTACAAGACGAATACCAATGTTAAAGCTTCCTTTATCCTCCGACAATGCCGCACGATATGAGGAGCGCATATTTTTAGCAAAATCATTCCAACCGCCTCCACGATACACACAAAGCGTTCCGTTTTCAGCACCGACAGGGTCTGTAACAGCAGTTGTTCCGTAATCTCCATAATAATCCCATATCCATTCGCCAACGTTACCGTGCATATTGTAGAGTCCATAGCCGTTGGGCGAAAAGCTGTCCACAGCAACGGTGGTTTGACGGTATTCTCCGGGTTTGGTTGACAGATTACTTTGAGAAAAATAATTGTTTTCTATTTCATACGGATAATGTCCGTAATAATTTGCTTCTTCTGCGCTGATAGAATTTTCTGTATTGAACGGTGTTGACGTTCCTGCTCGGCAAGCGTATTCCCACTCTGCCTACCGAGGC
>CAMWRN010000310.1 GCA_947176675.1 uncultured Clostridia bacterium
ATATAAACTTGCAATATATTTAATTAAAATGCATAAAACACTTATATTTTGCAGGATAATAATCTAAATATTGCATAAACTTTTAAAAAAGCCTTGACAAATCCCTGCGTAAGATATATAATAAAATCATAGAAAACAGCAAAGGCGCTGTAAGCAAGCTGCAATGGGGCAGCCGCTTACAGCGCTTTTGCATTTTCCTGTGTATAATTTTAGGAGGGGATCAAAATGGACGCTAATATTCTTGACACAATATCCGAAGCAGTAACCGGTGAGGTTTTCGCCGTCTGGTTTCTGATCGGAGCAGCACTGGTATTCTTTATGCAGGCGGGCTTCGCAATGGTTGAAACGGGATTCACCCGCGCGAAAAACGCCGCAAACATCATCATGAAAAACCTTATGGACTTCTGTATCGGCGTACCGATGTTCATTCTTATCGGCTTCGGACTGCTTTTCGGCGAGGACGTTGTGGGTCTTATCGGCAAGCCGGGATTTGACATTTTCACTGCTTACGAAAATTTCGACTGGTCGGCGTTCGTTTTCAACATGGTTTTCTGCGCAACAACAGCAACAATCGTTTCGGGCGCAATGGCTGAAAGGACAAAGTTCCTTTCCTACTGTATTTATTCGGGAGTTATCAGCGCGCTGATATATCCCATTGAAGCACATTGGATATGGGGCGGCGGCTGGCTAGCACAGCTCGGTTTCCACGATTTTGCGGGTTCCTGTGCTATTCACATGGTCGGCGGCGTTTCAGCGCTTATCGGAGCAAAAATTCTCGGGCCGCGTATCGGCAAGTTCGTCACCGACAAGAAAACGGACAAGGTCACAAAGGTAAACGCTATCCCCGGACACTCCCTTACGCTTGGCGCGCTTGGCTGCTTTATCCTGTGGTTCGGCTGGTACGGATTTAACGGCGCGGCTGCAACATCGCTCCCGCAGCTTGGTTCGATTTTCCTTACAACAACTGTAGCACCCGCAGTTGCAACTCTTGTGTGTATGATATTCACTTGGGTAAAGTACGGCAAGCCCGACGTTTCAATGTGCCTTAACGCTTCTTTGGCTGGACTTGTCGGTATCACCGCAGGCTGCGATGTGATGGACTGCTTCGGCTCTGCAATGGTCGGCGTTGTTTCAGGTCTTCTGGTAATATTCGGCGTATGGCTTCTCGATCAGAAGCTCCACATTGACGACCCCGTGGGCGCAGTTGCGGTACATATGATGAACGGTATATGGGGTACTCTTGCAGTCGGTCTTTTTGCAACGACCTCCGCTCCCGACTGCGAAATAAACGGACTTTTCTACGGCGGCGGCTTCAGCCAGCTTGGCTTGCAGGCTCTTGCTGTACTTGCAGTAGCAGCTTGGACTGCTGTTGCTATAACTATTACATTCCTTGTTATCAAAAAGACAATAGGTCTCCGCGCTTCTGTTGAAGAAGAGACACGCGGTTTGGACGTTACAGAGCACGGTCTTGTATCCTCTTATGCGGACTTTATGCCTAACTCTATCTCAATTTTCACAGGCAAGACAAGCGAGGAGAACGCTCCCGCGGAAGTCCCCGCAGAGATAAATATTGCGGAAAGACCACATATCGAGCGGAGCAATACGGAGAAAAACAAATATACAAGAATTTCCATTGTTTGCAAACAAAACAAGTTTGAAATACTTAAAAATGAGCTTAGCAACATTGGCGTGACCGGCTTTACGGTAACGCAGGTGCTTGGCTGCGGAACACAGAGAGGCGCAGGGGAAATGTACCGAGGCGTACCTGTTGAAGCAACGCTTCTGCCTAAGGTAAAGGTAGAGGTTGTAGTCTCCAAAGTCCCAGTTGAGACGGTTGTTGAGGCAGCAAGAAAGGCACTCTACACGGGACATATCGGCGACGGAAAGATTTTTGTTTACGACGTTGAGGACGTTATCAGAGTGCGCACAGGCGAAAGCGGCTACGACGCTTTGCAGGACTCCGAAGGTTGAGCTGGTAACGCTCCGCGGCGGTTGTCCCCCGATTTAAAAGGTTATTGATTTTAACTTCCTTTAGCCCCCTTAGGGGGGCGGGGAAGTTTTTTTGTCAACCAACGGTTGCACAAGTTCCAATTCGGATTGGTAGATTTTTTTGAAATTATGCTGTATAATAAAGACACAATAAAATGAAAGGCGGTCGAAAGGGTATGACAATAGGCGGGCAGATACAAAAGCTGCGTATTGAAAAGGGTCTTACGCAGGAGCGTTTTGCGGAGTTTATGGAGGTATCGAGACAGTCAATTTCAAAGTGGGAGCTGGGACAAGCCGTCCCCGACGTAGATAAAATTATCCGCATGAGCGAGCTGTTCGACGTTTCCACCGATACCATTCTTTTAAGGAACGCAGATGTGCAGGAAAATAAAAACCCTCTCCACTTGGGCAGCGTTTATCTTGTGGTCAAGGACTTTGAAAAGTCCGTGGAGTTCTACGAAAAATTCCTCGGAATAAAAGTAGAGAACCGCTGCCGCAGCGGAAACAAATTTGTGGAATTTTACATCGACAACAAGTGCCTTTCCCTGATGAATGAAAGCAACATTGACGGACACTGCACCGATCTTGACAGTCCCTACAAGTTTGTGCAAAACTACTGGGTTGAGGATCTTGCAATGGAGCATGAGCGAGTAAAGTCCCTGAATATCGGTTTTGTCACGGAAATTTTAGAAGCGTACCCAACCTACCACTATTTTCACCTTACCGACCCTGACAACAATATTATTGAGGTTACAGGAGGCTATCACATGGATACTTATGTATGTCAAAGCTGCGGAATGAATATGCAGCCGGAGCTTTTCGGAAAGAACGCGGACGGCAGTCCCAACAGCGAATACTGCAAATACTGTTTCCCCGACGGAAAATTCTCAAAGGATGAGACCATGGAGGAAATGATAGAAAGCAATTTGCAGTTCCTTGACGAAATGAACAGGGAGGACGGGACGAACTTTACCCCCGATGAAGCAAGGGAGGAGATGATGAAATATTTCCCGAATCTAAAGCGATGGCGAACGGAATAAACC
>CAMWRN010000311.1 GCA_947176675.1 uncultured Clostridia bacterium
TTCATTTTTAGTCCTTTCTTTTGTCTGTCTTTGTTTTACACTTTTCTTTTTGTAAGAATTGTTTTTCCAGTTTCTTATAATTTTTCTATTATCCTCAGCTTTGCGCTTCTGCTTCTTGGGTTTTTCTCTAATTCTTCATGTGAAGCCTCAATTGGTTTGCGGTTTATCAATCGTCCGCGGGGAGTACGTCCGCAAACGCACTGGGGAAAGTCGGGGGGGCATATACAGCCCTTACAGAATGACGCAAACCGCTGCTTTACTATCCTGTCCTCAATTGAGTGAAAGGTTATCACGCAGAGTCTGCCGCCTGTTTTGAGCAGTTCAAAGGCTTCGTCCAAACCCTTGTCAAGATGCTCAAACTCGCAGTTTACGGCTATCCTTAATGCCTGAAAGGTTTTGCGGCACGGGTTCTTATCTCTTTTAAATTTGGCAGGGATCGAGTCTCTGACAATGTCCGCAAGCTCTTCGGTAGTCTCTATAGGTTTATCGGCTCGCCGTCTGACTATCTCACCCGCAATACGGCGGCTGAATTTTTCCTCGCCGTACTCAAACAGTATTCTGCTAATCTCCTCCTCGGCAAGAGTATTCACCAGATCGGCGGCGGTTTGTCCCTCCTTGGACATTCTCATATCCAAGGGAGCGTTTCCGTGATAGGAGAAACCTCTTTCCACAGTGTCAAGCTGATACGAGGACACTCCCAAGTCGAGAAGTATACCGTCCGCAGCGGTTATGCTGTTTTCGCGGGCGATCTCCGTTATTTCCGAGTAATTCCCCTTTGCTACCTTGAAGCCGTATGACGCAAGCCGTTCCGAAGCGGCTTTTACTGCGTCGGGGTCTCTGTCTATGCCGACAAGAGTTCCTCCCGACAGCCTTTTTGCGATTTCGGAGGAATGTCCTCCTCCGCCGCAGGTACCGTCAATGTATATTCCGTCGGGTTTTATGTCCAGTCCCTCCAGCACCTCATCAAGAAGCACGGGCAGGTGGTAGAAATTATTATCCATAATTATCCTTTTTAATCATTAAGACAGACGATCAGAACGGAATGTCCGCCAAAGCGTCCGAAAGCATTTCGTTTGTGATCTCCGAGCTGAACTCCTTGAAGCGCGCGCTGTCCCAGATCTCGGCGCGGTCTATAACTCCGAGGACAGTGATGTCGTGGTCGAGACCCGCGTAATCACGCAGGTTCTGAGGTATAAGGATACGTCCCTGTTTGTCTGGTTCGACAGTGCAGGCGTTGATGATTATCATTTTAGCAGCTTTAGCCTTGCTGCCCGTAAGAGTGCGGAGCTTTTCTGTAAATATATCCCAATCCTCGGCGGAATATACATACAGGCAGCCGTCAAGACCGATAGTTACGATAAAGCTGACGCCCAGCCGCTCACGGAGCTTTGTGGGGAAAGCCATTCTGCCCTTTGCGTCCATAGTGTGCTCGTAAGTGCCCATTAAGGAATTACCCGCCATGCTTTATCACATCCTTTCAAGTCTTTTGTACAGCCGTTCCGAACCGTTTTTCGACATAGTTTTCAACAGTTTTAGGGAGGGTTTTTCCACCGAGTGTGGAAAACTTGGTGGAAAATTCACCACTTTTCACCTTAAATTAGTGATTCTTCACCACTGTAATGATATTATACACCAACAGCGACCAAATTGCAAGAACTGAAAAAATTTGTCCCGAAAATTAACAATGAAATTTTATGAAGAATTTTATGCAATTTAACCATAGTCAAAATACATCAGGAATAATTATTACAATTATAAACATACAGTATAGCAGCATAGTCAATATTCACAAAAAAGTCTGTGGAATTTGTACTGTAAATTTCAGAAGATTGTTGCAAACCGACCGCAAGTGTTGTATAATGAATGTAACGAATGTCCCGAAAAGGACGGAAAAGGAGTTGATCGGCGAAAAATGCTTAACGCTATCGGTTCAAAGGTGGATCTGAGCGACGGAGAAGCCTCCGACTACCATTACCTTGTGGCTGACCTGCTTGAAAGCAAGACTGTTCTGCAAATGCGGGAATACACTCATCACGGTGACACGACCTGTTTCCAGCATTGCCTGAACGTTTCATACTATAATTATAAGGTGTGCAGGTTTTTCTCCCTTAATGAGCGCGCAGGCGCACGGGCGGGACTGCTGCACGATTTATTCTTATACGACTGGCATACATACAAGCGTCCGAAAGGCGAACGGCTTCACGGCTTTACTCATGCAAAAGCCGCTTTGAGAAACGTCAGGGAAAACTTTTACGTTTCCGATCTGGAGAGCGACATGATCGAAAAGCATATGTTTCCTCTTAACATCACCGCTCTTCCCAAGTACCGCGAAACTCTCGTGATCGTTCTTGTGGACAAATACTGCGGTCTGCTGGAAACGGTCATTCCCAGACTGAAAAAGCTGTCGTCACTGTTTGTGAAAATCGGCGCAGGGTTTGGCAAAGCATCTGCAAAATAAAACAACGGATACCGTTTTGACGCGGTATCCGTTGTTTTTTGAAGAACAATTGTCAACCTGTATTAAAATTTATGTTGACAATATACTAAAAGCATGATATAATGGTTTGGAAAGGAATGATATTATGAAAAATTTCACTGTGCGCGACATGACCTTATGCGCAATTTTTACGGCAATAATCGCCGTATGTTCACAGATAGCGGTACCTATGACCGTTCCGTTCACAATGCAGACCTTTGCGATATTCTGCTCGCTTGCGATACTCGGCGGAAAGCGGGGTACTATTTCAATACTGCTGTACGTTATCCTCGGAACAATAGGTATACCGGTTTTTGCGGAATTCACGGGCGGCTTCGGAATAGTCCTCGGCACTACGGGAGGGTACATAATCGGATTTGTCCCCATGGCTCTTGTCTACTGGGCAGCCGAAAAAGTTTTCGGAAAAAGCCTGCCCGTAGTCATCGCTTCAATGGCTGTGGGACTTATTGTGCTCTACGCTTTCGGAACGCTCTGGTTCATGATGGTCTATACC
>CAMWRN010000312.1 GCA_947176675.1 uncultured Clostridia bacterium
CACAAATATGGTCATAAGCTCCAGAAGTCTTATGGCTACCTGCAACGGCGGCAGCGTCCCCACAAAGGAAAGTATTGCCGAGTATTATGGAAATATGGCAAAACGTCTTGACGCAGCGTATTCCGAGGGGAAATTTACTAAGGAAGAATACGATTACCTTAATGAGGGTATTGCGGAGCGCATGGAACACGCCGCCGATTGTGCGGAAGAAACAGCCGCTTTTTTTGAGGTTGGACACAAACGTTCAATGTCGCTCAGTTCCTTTGAAAAGCGTATGTCTATGACACGCGAGGAGCGTAAAGCTGACCTTAAGGCAGAAATAAATGAATACATTGAAAAATATTTCAAAATAGACCGTACTTTGCTTTTGGCAATGTTTAATGCCGTAAGATATGGAAAATAATGCATTGAGCGGCGCAGATAAATTTGTTTATCTGCGCCGCTCATAAGGCAACTTATTATAATGTTGTTATGGCTCCAATCGCAGCGGGAACATATTTTTCGAGTGCTGAAACGTGGTCATCTGCAACAGGAAATCCTAATGTATATACTGATCCATACTTTGGACGCAAAACACCGCGTTCGATAACCCAGTCAGAAATTGATACGCTTGAAAATGCAGGCGAGGACTTTTATATTGTTTATAACCCCAACACATTGGAGATTATAGATTTTAATTGTCCACTTAATCCTCTTTTTGCCTACAAGTGGAGCGAAGTTACCTATGTAGTAAAATAAAAACATCTAAGGAGGTTCACCTATGAACATTACAAGTGTTGGCGGCAGAGAGCTGTACAGTATTCTTTTAGGAGATAACAGCCCTTTTGGAAAACCATACAACGCAAATCCTGTTGAGTTGAATGAAACTTTAAATGGGGAACGCATTGAAATTTCCAATGCTTTAAAAGCTGATCCAACAAAATTCCAAGTTTCTGACATTCAGAACGCCACGTCAAAAATAAGGCGAGCAGATTGCTTTGAACCTTCTGCAAGTTTTAATCTAACAGAATTGCCGAAAGACAAGTCATCTGATAACTTTGAGAGAGCAAATGACATAGACATCAATGACGAACGTGTTCAAAGTATCGTTAATAACTACATAAAGGTAAGTTTGGGCAGCGGTATGAAAGGAGGTATTCCAACCAAGGAAAGAATTTCCGAATATTACGGAGATATGGCTAAACGTCTTGATACCGCATATTCTGACGGCAAATTTACAAAAGACGAATATGATGAACTTAATAAAATGTTGTCCGAGCATATGGAGCATACCACTGCTTGTGCAGAGAGAAAAGCTGCACGACGAGCAATTGGCGGAGAACGTGGTAGCTTGTCACCTGCTGCTGCCCGACCTGTTATTTTAAAACAGTTAAGTATGACTTCCGATGAGTATATGGCGGAAATGGACGCCAAAATATCTGAATATGTTGAAAAACATTTCAAAATAGACCGTACTTCGCTTTTGGCAATGTTTAACGCTATTAAGATACGGTAAGTGAAAATATTTTGCGGAGCAGATAAATTAATTTATTTGCTCCGCTTTGTTAATTCCCCATTGGGGAACTAACAGCATTTTCTTTGTACATTATGTATGTTTATTTTTAATAAAATTGTACAATGTTACAAAAATGTATAAAATATCAAAAAAATTGACGTGATTTTTGCTTCTGAATGGTTTTATATATAGAAACAGTTGAAAGGAGAGATTTTAACCATTAGTTTAAGCCAAGAATAGGTCACTAATTTTAGCTAATTTATGATAATGCTGTTTCAACTACAAATAATAATTAAAAAGGAGGATATAAAATGAAAAAATCATTTTATAGCAAAATAAGAAAAATAACGTCCGCTTTTATTGCGGCAACAATCTCAATGTCATTGATGACAGTGGCTCCCGCTTCTGCTGAATTTGGTCAGTATGATAGTACAGTAGAAAATATTGAAACCGTTACGGACAACATTTTCGAGATACAACGTAGAGCGTGCGAAGCTCACGAATTGCTTTACTCGTCATTTGGTTGGAACGAAACATATATTTATCCTGATAATTTTGCTGGTGACTATATTGATTATGACACGCTTCACGTTCAAGTTACCGATGAAAAAGCTATTGACTATTACAAGGATTTACTTTCTGAGTATTCTGATGCTGTGGTTTACGATATTGTAGACTACTCATATAATGAATTGTTTGGTGAAACTGAAAACTTTGTAGCAAGCATTGATGAGGACTACGGTGTTGTTTCATTTGGCGTTGATGTTACTCAAAATAAGGGATTGGTTAACGTAATAGCAACAGACTACGAGGCACTAACTTTGAATATTAAAAAATCAAAGCAAAATATATCAGAAAAACTTATAATTAAACCGCAGAAAAATTATATACAAAGTACAGCAATATCATTAGTGGCTGGCTCACCAATATCATACAATGGCGGTAACTTCACTCTTGGTGGAAGTGGAACATACAACGGTAATACTGCTTTTGTTTCTTGTGGTCATGCTGTTGTAAAAGGTGGTACAGTAAAGTCAGGAGGAACAGCGATAGGAACGGTTGCTGTGAAACAATATGCAAATCGCCAGTATGGAGATTACTCGATAATCACTGCAAATTCAGACTACACAACAACATCACGAGTTTTTACAGCAAATGGAAATGTTACAAATTTTAGAGGGTATCTTAACAATCCCGCTGTAGGAACTTATGTATATAGATATGGAAACGCCACCGGACAAGCGTACTGTGAGATTACAAGAACTGATTTGATATTTTTAGCTGATAACACATATTATATTTATGGAATAACTGAGGCAGAATTGATTACAGGAACAGACGCGAAAGGTAACAGCGGGGGACCAGTTAGAAATGATAATTATTTCTGCGGCGTTCAACTCGGCGATGATGATGTTAATAATCCGACATACATATATTTTACTCCATACGTTTATATAAACAATGCAGGTTTTCAAATTGCAACTTAAAGG
>CAMWRN010000313.1 GCA_947176675.1 uncultured Clostridia bacterium
GATGTGGTATAATTCTTATATGTTATATAATTACTATATCTTTAAACATTGGTGGTACTTATGAAAACTAATCTGACATCAGGAAATATTACAAAGACCCTGCTTGGATTTGCTGTACCGATGATCGCGGGAAACCTTCTCCAGCAGATATACAATATTTCCGACACGCTGATCGTTGGGCGTTATCTTGGAGAGAATGCTCTTGCAGCCGTGGGAAGCACATACACGCTTACAACATTTTTATACTCTATTATCATAGGTCTTTGCATGGGAAGCGGCGCGCTTGTCTCCTATTACTGCGGAGGAAATGCTTCTCAAAAGCAGAAAAATACAGTAGCAGCCGCGTTTATTCTTATCGGAACAGTTTCCGTAACTGCCGAGATCATCACGCTCTGCTCGGTTAGCGGAATAATCGGTCTTCTGAAAACTCCCTCCGAAATAATAACTATAACCGCAGATTATGTGAGGATAATTCTATCGGGAATTATTTTTATTTTTTTGTATAATTACTATGCCTATATGCTTCGTGCTTTCGGAAATTCCGTTACTCCGCTGATTTTCCTCGGTACGGCTTCGGTGATAAATATTGTGCTGGACGTAATTTTTGTTGTGCATTTGGATTTCGGCGTAAAAGGAGCAGCCTATGCAACGTTAATTGCACAGGCTGTTTCGGGAGTCGGACTTGCGGAGTATTCTCTTGTCCGGGAACGGAATTTACGTATAAAAATTTCGGAAATACACTTTGAAAAATGCGAAATCGTCGAAACACTTCGTATGTCATTTTCTGCGTCGGTACAGCAGTCCGTAATGAATTTTGGGATACTGATGATACAGGGGCTTGTCAACAGCTTCGGAACAACAGTTATGGCCGCATTTACCGTTGCGGTAAAAATCGACACCCTTGCATATATGCCCGCGCAGGAATTCGGAAACGCATTTTCTCTTTTTGTGTCAAGTAATTACGGCGCAAATAAGTACGGCAGAATACGTGAATGCATCAAAAAATCATTTTTTATCTCGGCAGTATTCTGCATTGTTGTTTCGGCGGCGGTAGTTATATTCTCCGAAAATCTTATGAGAATTTTTGTAAAAGCCGAGGAAACCGAAATCATACATACAGGTGTTCAGTACCTTATGACCGAGGGCGCTTTCTATGTAGGAATAGGAATTCTTTTTATCCTGTACGGCTATTATCGGGGAATCAACAAACCCGAAATGTCACTTGTCCTCACGATTATTTCTCTCGGAACAAGAGTTGCGCTTGCGTATTTTTTGTCGCAGTTTGAAAAAATAGGTGTATTCGGCATTTGGGTATCCATACCAATCGGCTGGTTTCTTGCTGATGCTGCGGGACTTATTTATATGAAAATATGCAGTAAATCTATAAATAATAAAATCACATGACATGTTTTCGGCAGATTCATTTTTCGGGGCGTTTTATATCCTGCACGAATTTTAAGAAGTCTCCATTCCTAAGAATCATCGCTCCGATAAACATCCGGATAAAGGGCAAGGACATATACGTCAGCTTTGTGTTCATATCCTTGTATGTACCCGTATTCTCCGAACATAAAAATCCCCTGTTACGGTATAAGAGAAAGTACCGCAGCAGGGGATTTTTGCTATTGCTTATCTTTATCGGCTTATTTTGAATACATCAGCATTTTTATTATATATTAATCTTTAAAATGATTTCCCTCTGCGTCCTTTTTCTTATTTGCTTTTTTAAGAATGATTACAGCCGCAGTCGCCGCTGCAACAGCAATTGCTGCAATGACGATTATCCACAACGGAAAAATTCTGCCGCTGTCCTCATTTCCCGAAAACGGATCGTCAGCGTTATAAACCGGTCGAGCGTCGTCCGAAGCATTCACGATATTTCCATCCTGAGATGTCTGCACACCGTTGCCGTTACTGCCCTGATCGGCATCGTATCCGTCAGAGGACTGTTCTCCCTGTCCGTATTCACGATCTCCGGTATTGGAGTTAACGCCGCCGTACGCTCCCGTATCGTTATTTTCACCGTAACCCTCTGCGCCTGAGGGAATATCATTTCTTAATTTCAGCATACCTATGGCGTTTTCAATATTAAGCAAGGCCTCATCTATTTCGTCCTGTGCAGCATTCGGATCGGAGATAAGCTCATTTGCATTATCTACGGCTTCTCTAAGATCGGCATAACTGCTTTCTGTATAGTCTGTCGCTTTATAGTCATCTGCTCTTGACAATGCGTCTAAAAGCGCTGATGTATCGGGGGGATTAAGGTTCTCCCCGATCGTATCCTGTTCTTCAAGTACTGCATTATTGTATTGGTCTCCGATGATATCAGCGTCAGGATCAGCATCACTGTCATTCCAAACAGGACTCCGTGTATCGTCATTATCGTAACGGTTGTTATTGTCCGAAGGTAATACAGGAATATTCGGAAAATAGTTTCCTGAAGGATAATTCGGATATGATGGATTCGATGTGCCCGACGAGGACTGCCCCAATGCCGTTATGGTTACAGAAGCGGGATAATCGGTGTCGTTGTCTGGAGAAACAAGCTCGCCGCTCCTTACAAATTTGACCGAATCCTTTATTACCTCCACTGCCGCCGAAGCCGCGTTATTACCTGAGGTATTTATTTTAACTCTGCCAACTTTAGTAAATTCGGAAGATGAAAACAGCGATTCTGTTCCCGCAAGATAAATGTTCAGTGTCCCGGTGTTGCTTTGATACCTGCTCTCAACGATTTTTGCGGCAAGGCTGCTGTCCGGAATAAATTCCAAATTAACGCTGTCAGAACTTGCTCTCACGCTTACCGACACCTGCATTGACGCTATCTCCTCGGCAGCAGCCTGCGGAAAGTAAAGCTCCAACGACGCTTCACTGCCGTTTGCCTCAAGCTTTATCTCATTGTTTTCCGCTGCCGAAACGGTAAGGGGAAACGGCATGATGCAGCAAATTGCCAATGCCGCTGCACCAAGCATTTTCTTTATCT
>CAMWRN010000314.1 GCA_947176675.1 uncultured Clostridia bacterium
GCACAAAACAGTGTATAATTAATATGTATATATTTATAATTTGAAAGGATGATCGCAAGTGGGATACACTTTAACGGAAAAAATTCTTAAAGCTCACCTTGCAGACGGCGAGTTCGTCAAGGGCAAGGAAATAGGAATAAGGATCGACCAGACTCTTACGCAGGATGCAACAGGTACTATGGCGTACCTTGAATTTGAAGCTATGGGAGTTCCAAGAGTCAAGACGGAACGCTCCGTGGCATATATCGACCACAACACCCTACAGTCGGGTTTTGAAAATGCCGACGACCACCGTTTTATCGGTTCGGTAGCTAAAAAGCACGGTATTTATTTCTCACGTCCCGGAAACGGTATCTGTCATCAGGTACATCTTGAACGCTTTGGAATTCCCGGCAAGACCCTTATCGGTTCGGACAGCCACACCCCAACAGGCGGCGGTCTGGGAATGATCGCTATAGGCGCGGGCGGTCTGGACGTTGCCGTTGCTATGGGCGGAGGCGCGTACTATATTACATATCCGAAAATCGTAAACGTCAAGCTGACAGGTAAGCTTTCCCCTTGGGTTGCTGCTAAGGACGTTATCCTAGAAGTCCTCCGCAGAATGACCGTCAAGGGCGGCGTGGGCAAGGTAATCGAGTATACAGGCGATGGCGTAAAGACTCTCAGCGTTCCCGAAAGAGCGACCATTACCAACATGGGCGCGGAGCTTGGCGCGACTACCTCTATTTTCCCCTCTGATGAGATTACAAAGCAGTTCCTCAAGGCTCAGAAGCGCGAGGAAGTGTGGACGGAGCTTTCCGCAGACCCCGACGCCCAGTACGACGAGGTCATTGAGATAAATCTTTCGGAGCTTGCTCCACTTGCGGCATGTCCTCATTCTCCAGACAACATCAAGTCTGCCGACGAGTTAAAGGGCATGAAGATAGATCAGGTCTGCATCGGTTCGTGTACGAACAGCTCCCTTATGGACATGATGAAGGTTGCGCATATTTTAAAGGGAAAGACCGTTCACCCCGACGTTTCACTGTCCATCGCTCCCGGTTCCAAGCAGGTGCTGAATATGCTTGCTCAGAACGGCGCGCTGGCAATTATGATAGACGCTGGCGCAAGAATTCTCGAAAGCGCATGCGGACCTTGTATCGGTATGGGACAGTCCCCCAACTCAAAGGGTATCTCCCTGCGTACATTTAACAGAAACTTTGAGGGACGCAGCGGCACTAAGGACGGTCAGATATATCTCGTATCCCCCGAAACGGCAGCGGCTTCCGCGGTTGCGGGTGTATTCACAGATCCGTCTGCTATGGGCGATATGCCGAAATTTGAGATGCCGGAGGAATTCATCATCAACGACAACATGGTGGTACCCCCCGCTCCCGAATCAGAGATGGACAAGGTAGAGATACTCCGCGGTCCGAATATCAAGCCTTTCCCCGTTACCGCGCCCCTTGCGGACAGCATTTCCGCACCCTGCTCCCTTAAAGTCGGCGACAACATCACCACCGACCACATCATGCCTGCGGGATCGAAAATTCTTCCGCTGCGTTCAAATATCCCCGCTATTTCCAAATTCTGCTTTACCGTGTGCGACGAGGAATTCCCCGACCGCGCAGAAAAGATAGGCAAAAGCATTATCGTGGGCGGCGTGAACTACGGTCAGGGTTCGTCCCGTGAGCACGCGGCTCTCGCTCCTCTGCACCTTGGCGTTAAGGCTGTTTTGGTAAAGAGCTTTGCGAGAATTCACCGTTCCAACCTGATAAATGCGGGTATCCTGCCGCTGACATTTGTCAACGAGGCGGATTACGATAAAATTTCACAGGGCGACGAGCTTGCTCTGGAAAACGTCCGCGCCGATATCGAAGCGGGAAAAACAGAACTTACCGTTAAAAATAAAACAACAGGAGCGGATATTCCCGTACTGTGCGAGCTGACGGGCAGAACTAAGGATATTATTCTTGCGGGCGGTCTGCTTGACTATACGAGAGAAAGTCTGAAGTAATGGAAAACGCTTTTCCGAAGCATACTTCCCGCTGCGGACTGGACTGCGACACCTGTGTAAACCGTGAGGAATGCGGCTGCGTGGGGTGTCTTGACCTTGCGGAGGGCGACTGGGCAGGAGACTGTGATATCAAGAAATGCTGCGAGGACAAGCTTTTGGAGCATTGCGGACTCTGCCCTGCATTCCCCTGTGACCTGCTGCGGAACACCGCTTTCGACCAAGAAGAAGGTGACGATGGTGAACGTCTGGTGACACTTAAACGCTGGGCGGAGGAAGAGCCTGTTTCACGGCGGAAAGCCGTAATCCGTCCTCTGTGCGGCTTTGCGGTTGGTATCACGGCGGGAGCGGTACTGGGAGCTTTTACAGGAAGCTTCGGAGCAATGGTTTTTGCCTGCGCTCTTGTAGGTACGGCGGTTGGACTGATTATCGACATATCGGATAAAAAGTGACCGAAGCAGGAAAAATAAAAGGAGAACCGCCATGGATAACGGAAATGCTCTTACAATTCGGGAAAACAAGCCCCTAAGCGCAAATACCCTGAAATACATAGCAATTGCCGCAATGCTTATAGACCATATCGCTTGGTGCTTTGTGGACACCTATTCTGTTTTGGGGCAGATAATGCACATCATAGGCAGGCTTACTGCACCGATTATGTGTTATTTTATCGCGGAAGGCTGCCATTACACAAGAAATGTAAAAAAATACCTGTTAAGACTGGGAATTTTTGCGCTTATCTCATGGGCGCCGTTCACGTTTATGGAGTGGGGAACTTTTCCCATATATGGTGAAAGCGGGCAGCTGTACATCAACCCGTTACAGGGCGTTATATTTACGTTTTTTCTGGGACTGCTGGCGTTGGTGGTGATGCACAGCGAAAGGCTGAATATTCTTGCAAAAGTGCTTTTATTGATACCGATTTTCCTGCTTTCGCTTATCGGAGACTGGATGTTTTTTGCAATTGTGTGGATAAT
>CAMWRN010000315.1 GCA_947176675.1 uncultured Clostridia bacterium
GTATAATACAAATAAATAAAACAGGAGGCGATCATATGAAAAGAAAATATATTATTGCGGCAGCGGCGGTTTTATGCTGTTTGACAGCGTGTTCAAATCAGACTGAAAATGCGGACACAACTGTAACAACTACAGAAAACACAACTGTATCGGAAAGCTTATCGGCAGAGGGGACAAGTCCCGAAGAAAATACCTTGGAAGTCAGCCAAACATCGGGGAGCAATATTCTTATCGCATATTTTTCCGTACCCGAGACGGCGGGTGTGGACGCGGAAGCAGGTGCGAGCCGAATCGTTATCGACGGTCAGGTAAAAGGAAACATTCAGTTTATGGCTGAAACTATTGCCGAAAATGTAAGCGGCGACCTGTTCCGTATCGAAACTGTTCAGGAGTACCCCGGAGAGCACGACAAGCTTGTTGACTTTGCCGCGGAGGAGCTTTCGGCGGACGCGCGTCCCGAGCTATCGTCCCATATCGAAAATATTGACGATTATGATACGATTTTTATAGGCTACCCCAACTGGTGGGCGGATATGCCAATGCCGCTGTATACGTTTTTCGACGAGTACGACTTTTCGGGGAAAACAATAATACCCTTTACCTCTCACGGCGGCAGCGGTTTTTCGGGAACTATCAATTCAATTGCTGAAATTGAGCCGAACGCAAACGTTATTACCGACGGCTTCAGCGTTTCGAGAAACAATACTCCCAATTCCGCAGGCGACATTGCGGACTGGCTGAACGGTCTGGGATACTGATATGGCGGTGAAAAAATGAAACCGAAGCTTACTGCAAAAATTATAATTGATATTTTGATGACCCTTGCGTTGTTGTTCCTCATGGGCTATCAGCTTTGGGGAGACGCAGCCCACGAGTGGGCGGGAGCGGGAATGTTCCTGCTTTTTATTGCGCACCACATACTCAATTTTAATTGGCACAAAAATCTGTTCAAAAATAAATACACAGCACGGCGTATTGCAGTCCTGTGTATTGATATCCTTGTCTTTGCGGATATGCTCATAATGATGTTCAGCGGAATTGTGATGTCCCGTCACGTTTTTGCTTTCCTGCCCATAAGCGGCGGCGTAATGCTTGCGAGACGGCTTCACATTATCGGTTCGTACTGGGGAATCCTGCTTATGAGCCTGCATTTGGGTATGCACGTAAAAATGTTTGCTGGTATGATAAAAAAGCGTGTTAACATACCAACGCCTGCGGTTTTCGTGCCGAGTCTGATTATTGCGGCTTACGGCGTTTACGCATTTATAAAGCGGGATTTTCTCACGTATATGTTCCTGCGGAGCGAGTTTGTTTTTCTTGATTACGACGAGCCTAAAATATTATTTTACCTTGATTATGTTTCTCTTATGGTCATGTGTATTTTTGCGGGACATTATTTTTCCAAGCTGTTTGATAGAATAGGATCGAAGGAATAAATCTACGGAATATAAATATTTGTCAGCAATTTTGTCAGCGTGCAGCCGAACACGTTGACATTTTCTTTTTTCGGCGGTATAATATATTGTAATTGGAAAAAGGAGCTGTTATTATGCTTGAAAAATTAAAGCAGGAAGTTTTTGAAGCGAATCTTATGCTGCCGAAATACGGTCTTGTGACGTTTACTTGGGGGAACGTTTCCGCGGTTGACAGGGAGAGCGGTATGGTGGTCATTAAGCCGTCGGGAGTGGAGTACGGCGAAATGACCGCAGACCAAATGGTGGTGGTTGAGCTTTCTACGGGAAAGGTCGCCGATGGAAAACTCAAACCTTCCAGCGACACCCCCACGCATCTGGAGCTTTACCGCGCCTTTGAGGGACTTGGCGGCATAGTCCACACTCACAGCCGCTGGGCGACGTCCTTTGCGCAGGCAGGAGTCGGGGTTATCCCCATGGGAACGACTCATGCTGATTATTTTTACGGAGAGATACCATGCACGCGGGCTATGACCTCCGAAGAAATTGCAGGAGAATACGAAAAGGAAACAGGTACAGTAATTATTGAAGCCTTTAAGGGAATTGCTCCGCTGACTATTCCCGCGGTGCTGGTGAAAAGCCACGGTCCATTCACATGGGGCAAAACCGCTGCGGAGGCGGTCCACAATGCGGTAGTACTTGAAGAAGCGGCTTTTATGAATTATCACGCTCTGGGACTTAATTCGCAGGTCGGACGTATGCAGCAGGAGCTTCTCGATAAGCATTATTTGAGAAAGCACGGCGCAAACGCTTATTACGGACAATCAAAATAAACAGTAAAGCAGATAACGGAGGAATAAATATGCAGTACAAAAATCCGATTGTAAAAGGCTTTTACCCCGATCCAAGCGTTTGCTTTGCAAATGATAAATACTACATGGTATGCAGCTCCTTTCAGTATTTTCCCGGAGTACCCCTTTTCGAGAGCGATGACCTTGTAAACTGGAAGCAGATAGGTCACGTGCTGACGAGAAAGTCTCAGGTTGCGCTTGACAAAATAAACAGCTCTGGAGGAGTTTTTGCTCCAACAATTAGGTACAGCAATGGCAGATTCTATATGGTTACAACAAATGACACCACCCACAAAAACTTCTACGTTTACACCGACGACATATACGGCGAGTGGTCGGAGCCTGTTGAAGTCGACCGTGACGGCATAGATCCCTCACTGCTGTTCGACGGTGACAAAGTGTACTTTCTGAACAACGGCACGGACGATCAGGGCGAGGGCGGAGTTATCCAGTGCGAAATAAATATTGAAACGGGTAAAAAACTTACTCCCGCAAAATGCATCTGGAAAGGCAGCGGCGGACGTTATATTGAAAGTCCCCATATGTACAAGATCGGCAAATACTACTACCTTATGGCTGCCGAGGGCGGTACGGAATACGGACATATGATCACATATGCGCAGTCCGATTCGCCTTGGGGAAAGTTTGAGAATTATCCCTCTTTATCTTATACACATCTGACGCTGCCGACGACTTAATA
>CAMWRN010000316.1 GCA_947176675.1 uncultured Clostridia bacterium
CCCATGTTTCGCCGCTGCCCCGCTCCCATACGCGCATTTTTATGGTATTTCCGTTCAGGATCTCGCAGAACTCGGTGTTGACGCGTTCGGGGAAAAGCTTGTGGTTCTCGAAAGAGGGACCGATTTTTTCCAAATTAAGATTGTCAACCACATCTGTAAAAATAACGCAGTGTGGATTTCCCATTGAAACAGCGGTGATGTTGTACATTCTGCTGTCCACCTCAACGGGCTTGCTGATAAACGTGTCGCCGTCGGCAAGCATTGGGATATCCGCCGGTTTCAGGACAGCCTTGCCCATGTTAACCTCTACCGTCCTGACCGAACCGTTTTCGGTGAAAAGCTTCATGGATTTAATGCCGCTTTTAGTTTCGAGAGTGATCTCTGTTTTGTCCGTCAGACCGTTGTCATACACATATTTTCCGATACATCTGCTGGCGTTTCCGCACATCATGCCCTCGCTGCCGTCGGCGTTGAACATTCTCATGCGGAAGTCCGCTTTGTCCGATGGCATTATCAGAACCAGACCGTCCGCGCCGATGCCAAAGTGCCTGTCGCTTATGCGGACGGAAAGCGCTTCGGGATTTTCCACTTTTTCTTCAAAGCAGTTTACATATACGTAGTCGTTGCCTATACCCTGCATTTTAGTGAATTTCATGCAAATATCCTCACATTTCATAGGTTTTAAGTATGTCTTTCGCTATCGCGGTAAGGGGTACTCTCATGTCCATGGCGCGCTTCTGTATCTGTCTGTGAGCGTCAGCCTCGGATATTCTCAGGTACTCCACAAGCACGCATTTTGCGCGATCGATGAGCTTCGCGTCCCTGAGCCTGTTTTCGAGAGCAAGATTTTCCTCTCGCAGACCAAGCTTTTGGGTTCGCGCGATCGTTATATAGCGGAATGTCTGCACAAGCATTGCTTTGTTCATAGGCTTCGGCAGGATAAAAATATCCGCGCCGCCTATTTTTTTCGCTATTTCTCCGCAGTGCTTAGCCGCCGCAGCTATTATCACTCCGCAGCCGTGATTTGCGGCAAATGCGGCAAGATCGAGTCCGAACTCCGTTTCAAGGGGAGCGTTCACAAACGCCATGTCATAGCCGCTGCGGGAAAGCAAGTCCCTGCCGCCTTTTCCGTCCGAAACCGAAATACCGGAAAAACCGTACTCGGAAGCGGCAAGGGAAATATTATCGGAAGCTTCTTTTTCCGCCGAAAAAATTATAATGTTTTTTTCGTTTGACACCATACCACCCCGCAGCTTTGTTAGTTTCGATTTAATTATTATATCATAAAATTATATTTTTGCAAAGACGGAAAATTGTATGATTTTTATGAATTATGTTAGTTGTTCACATAAAGCTGTTTGTAAGGATTTGCAGTATTCGGGGTGAGCTTGAAGAAATGAGAACTCAGCAGCTCGCCGGCGCTGTGACCGAACTCAGCGGCGAATTCCTCAACGTCGGCGCGGATAGCTTCAATGTCCTCGGGGGAAGCGTCTTCGCATTTTACCTGAACGGGAAGTCCTGCTGGAGCATGCTCCGAACGTATATAGATCGCTCCTCCGTGCATACCGGTGCCGCAGAAGCCTCCCACGGGACAGCTTTCTTCGCAGCCTATTCCAAGCACGACAATACGTCCGCCCGCCTGATATTCACCCAGAAAGTCGCCTACCTTTTCGCCGATGACGATTACGGGGACGTGCGTCTGATATTCCTTCATGTGGATACCTGCACGATATCCCGCTCCGCCGCGGATAAAAATTTTTCCGTCACGCATTCCGTAGCCCGCCGCGTCTCCGCAGTTGCCGTGAATGATTATCTCGCCCGAATTCATGGTGTCGCCCACAGCGTCCTGCGCGTTGGCAAAGACGGTAATGCGGCAGCCGTTCAGGTACGCTCCCAGAGCGTTTCCCGGAATACCATGTATCTCAATATTTTTGCCGCTTGTGCGTGTGCCTATGTAACGCTGTCCGAGAGCGTTTTCTATAACTATATCCTTGTCTCCCGCGGAGCTTACAAGGTGATTGAGGTCTTTGTAGTGCATATTGTCCGCATTTATCTTAGTTGACATTTCCGTAGCCTCCCGCCAGTTTTTCGTTCCGATGCTCCCGTGAGAAAGCCATCATCTGCGGCTTTTCCTTAAGAAGCCCAAAGTCGCATTCGTCTATGGAGATATGCTGCTTTATGAGCGAGGTATAAATACCTGCGCGCTTCACGTCTCCCATAAGGATAAAGCCTTTCAGTTCGTTGTCCTTTGTGACAAGCTTTTTGTAATTTTTTACGCCGTCCGTTTCGGTAAAGGCTTCGCCGTTGTAGCTGCCTGCGGTGATGATGTGCAGACCGAAAAATCCGATAGCGTTCATGGGAATTGCATTGAGATAGTACATTTCTTTGCCTGCCATATTCTGCCCTGCGATTTCGCCCTGCATAAAGGCGTTGGGGAGAAGTGCAAGTATTTTCTGCTGTCCGGTGGTTATATCGAGGGATTCTGTGCAGTCTCCCGCGGCGTAAACGTCTTTCAGACCGTTTACAGCCTGCTTCTGGTCGGTAACTATACCGCGGTTCACCGTTCCGCCCGCTGAGGCTATAAGCTCGGTATTGGGACGAACTCCAACCGCAAGAATTACCATGTCGAACTCTACGGTATCGCCGTTGTTCAGCAGCGCGGAGTTTTCGGAGAACTCCTTGACGCTTGTTCCAAGAATGAATTTAACGCCCCTGCTTTCGATGTGCTTCTGCATGATAGAAGAAGCTTCCTCGTCTAAAATGGAGGGGAGTATCCTGTCCGCAAGGTCGATAACAGTCATGTCCGCGCCGTAATGCTCCAGAGCCTCGGCAGCTTTCAGTCCGATAAGACCTGCTCCTACAATGAGGACTTTTGCGCCCTCGGTAACGGCTTCTTTAACGGCTTTTGCGCTGTCAAAGGTCATGAATGTGAATTTTTTCGATACTTTGTCAAGACCCTC
>CAMWRN010000317.1 GCA_947176675.1 uncultured Clostridia bacterium
TAATAATTACCGTTCCAAAAGCGGAAATACAGACCGTTACGATCGCCCCCGAATCTATACAGTTTTACGACGAGAAAAAAGCGCTGTTTAACTGGACAGAGCTGAGCGATTCTGTGGACGGAGTTATCCTTGCGATGGAAAATATAAAAACTCAAGCGGACACCGACGGCATACTCGAAAGAGCGGACAAGCAAGCTGAATACATAATCCGCGGACTGTTGGAATCCGTCGTAAAAGAAGCAGAGGGAGAGCGCAATCTGAAAATTATCAGACACGATTGATAACAACAAAGCCTAATTCAGGCAGATAACGATACAGAACATTTTTACCACAATGTGAAAGCCTTTACCATTTCTGAAACAATCACTAACAGAATTGGGTAAAGGCTCAATCTTTTAATATTGAAAACTTTTATTATCACCGCTGCTTTCGGAGCGTTACCGAAACAAGCTCGGGAGGGTTATGCACGCGGAACCGTCCCAAACCGCGGCTTGCGATCAGAAACGAATCCCCTATACGGTAAACGCCCTCCTTGTATTTGGGCATAAGCCTTCTTTCAGGAGAAAAAATGCCCTGCACAAATGGCAGTCTTACAAGTCCGCCATGAACGTGTCCGCCGAGAGAAAGATCCGCACCCCATTCCGCGTGAACATCGAAATCCAGCGGGTTGTGAGCCAGAAGAACAGTATATTCCTCCGGCTGCTTCACACCGAGATAGTTTATCATATCTGTAAGCATAAAGGCTTTCCAGCCCCGTTTGTATTCGCGGACGCCGCGGTAATATTCCGCCGAGTAGCACAATCCGCAAAGATGTATCTTTTCCCCGCCGCGAAAGATATCCGCACTGTCATTGTCAAGGCATACCGCTCCGTATGAAGCCATTGTTTCGGCAACATAGGAAAAAGCTTCCTCGTCAAGATCGGAAAGCTCGTGGTTTCCGTTTACATAGTAGATCGGACAAAGTCCCGCAAGCCGCTTTACTAACCGCAGGAACTTATCCGTGTTGGGAGCGTCGTGGCTTATCATATCGCCTGTCATAACGATAATATGAGGCTTTTCGGCGGCAATAAGCTCAAGCAAAGGTTCGTTGTTCCTGCCGAAAACCTTGTTGTGCAGGTCAGAAAGATGTACAATCCTAAATCCGTCAAAGGTTTCCGGAAGCGCGGGTGAAAATATGCTGCTTCGTGAGACTTCGATGCGGGACATTTCGCGGTAAACGTGAGGGATCGTCCCTCCCAGAAAAAAAGACGTGGTAAGCATTGAAGCGCGGCGGTGCATAGCGGTCGTCCTTTCAGCTTTTAGTACACTTTAATTATACACTGTTTTTACAGAAATATCAACATAAAAATTACATTAAGCAATTATTTTTAGGAAATAGTACCAATTAAAAAAACGGCGGAAACAGATTCCGCCGTTTTTATGTGATTATTCGTTATAGGTAGCGATCTCGGAGTCAACAATATTCATAACTTCTTCTCTTGCCTGCTCCCAGCTCTCGAACTGCTCGTTTACGATACCCTCGTAAAGAAGAGTCATGACCTCGGAGTTCATGTAGTCGGAAAGTCCCCAGCCGTAGTCGTATGTAAATGCAAACTTGTCATCGTCATAGTAGGACATTACAACATCGTACATTTCTTCCGACCAGTTCTGATTGTTTGTAAGGAACTTCTGCTTGGTAATATCTTTGTACTGCTCATCGTAATTTACAAGTCTGTTTACATTGAACCAAGCCTTTACGCAATCAGCATTTTCACTGCCCTTTACCCACATATGAGACTGTATCTTTTTGTTCATAACATATGTATCGGAATCGGGATCCTTAGGGAAAGGAACGATCTGGACAACATCATCGGGAACAGCTCCTGCCGCACCGTTATATGCCCATGTACCCATGGAATAGAACAGGCAGTCATCAGATACAAATGCAGCCTCGGGACCTACCCAGCCGCGCTTTACAAGACCGCTGGTCCAAATATCTTCAACAACGTGCTGAGCTCGTTCGATCTGAGAGCTGTAGAGATTGTTTGTAAATTTTGTTCCGTCGTATGTAACGAGAGTGTCTCCGGAAGTATATACCATTGCGTTTGCCCACCAGCCGGAAATACCGTAAAGTGTGCTGTCGCCGCCTGTGAATGTTTTCATCATGTCAACGAAAACGTCCCAGTCCCACTTGCCTTCTTCGTAAAGCTCATATGGATCGTCAAGACCCGCATTCTCAACGGTGGTCTTGTTGTACATAAGGATCTGGAAGTCATTAAAAGCATATCCGAAAGGAGCAACGTAGTGCTCGCCTTTCCAAGTAAACATATCAGCCTGATCCTTTACATCAGCCCACATGGGATCGCTCCAGTCAACGATGGAGTCGATAGGCTGATACTGACCCTTGTTGATATCGTAAGGGAAAGAACGCCAGTCGTAAACGAAGATATCGGGGGATTGTCCGCCGAGAATAGCTGTTGCCAGATCGTCGAACTGAGTGGCGTTTGTTGTTTCAACATACTCTATCTTCGCTCCGTAGGTATCCTCGAAAAGAGCTACCTCAGCGGAACGTTCGGGATTGTCGTTAGTGGGATTAAGGTCGTAGAATCCCATCCATTTCAAGGTCTTACCCTCGATATTTATATCGGAATCAACAGCGTCATCAGCAACCGTTACCTCAATGTTATCACCAGACCATTCGGTTTTGGCAGTGGTAGACTCCGCAGTTGTGGCATCAGCATTGCCGCCGTCAACATTTCCGTCGCCGCTGTCGGAACAAGCGGAAAGAGAAACGACCGAAGCCGCAGCCAAAATACCCGCAAGAATTCTTGAATAAGTTTTCTTCACAAAAATACCTCCTTAAATTTTAAGCTTATGCAAACGTTTACAAAAATTCGCCCAACAATAATGCTGTAGTTATTATACCGCATTTCCCGTCCTGACATAGACCACATATAGACTACACATTGCAC
>CAMWRN010000318.1 GCA_947176675.1 uncultured Clostridia bacterium
GTATTTCCGCACACATGTTCACAGTGGAACCCGTAGTCATAACGTCATCGCACAGCAGTATCCTTTTCCCAGACAGACTTTCGTTACAGCCGTAAAATAATGTTTTTACACGTTCCTTGCGTTCCTTTTCCGTGTGTTTATGTTGTTCGTCCTTTGTATCATGCTTGAACAGTATATCCCTACGCATCGGTATCCCAAAACCTTGCTAAGGCTTTTTCCGAACAGCTCCGCCTGATTGTGACCTCTTGAAATCTGTTTTCTTCTGCCCATTGGAACAGGCACGATAAAATCGGGAATTGTCGTATTATCCACTTTTATATACTCCGCAATGTCAGCTGCGGAAAGCTCTGCGATATTCCGCTCGCCTTCGTGCTTGAAACGATAGACTGCGTCTGCCACAGGTTTCTCATTAAAGAAATAAGACCCATACACCATATCAAATGTGTAGCTTTCTTTATTACAGCGGCATTTGTCCTGTCCGCATTTTCTGCATATAACATCGTTCGCGGAAACAAGAGTATTCCGGCAATCAGCGCAGCAAAGCTCGTTCCACACGATAAATTCCCCACAGAACGGACACCTTTACGGAAAAAGAATATCCAGCGCGAACAGCCTGATATCGTCAAATCTGATTCGCATCATGTCCCATCTCCTTTTCAAGCATATGTTTTAAGCAGGAATACCTTAATGTCCTGCGGTTGTTGTTTACCATTGATTCCACGACTCGCCTCGAGCCGACTATAATAAGCAGCTTTTTCGCTCTCGTTACCGCTGTGTATAAAAGGTTGCGATAATAAAGCTTCTCAAATCCGCCCAGCAGCGGGATTATTACCGCGTTGAACTCGCTGCCCTGACTTTTGTGCACCGATATCGCATATGCAAGCTCCAGTTGATCGAGCATTTCATATGTATACTCGGCAACGCGTCCGTCAAAGTCAATGTATATCTTGCTTTCAGCTTTTACCGCCTTTAGAATTATTCCAATATCACCGTTAAAAATACCAGTCCCCTTTTCCATGCCTTTAGTCCACTCGATGTCGTAATTGTTCTTGACCTGCATTACCTTGTCGTTGGGACGAAAGTTATACATAATTCCCTTGATCTCGGGCTTGTTCTTTTGAGGAGGATTAAGCGCCATTTGCAGCACCTTGTTCATTTCAGTAACGCCCAGCGCACCTTTTCTGGACGGACACAGTACCTGTATGTCATCAAATGAAGAAAATCCATATGCCGCAGGAAGACGCTCAACCGCAAGCTCCACCACCGTATCGGACGCCGATTCAAAATCCAAACGCTGCATAAAAAAGAAATCGCTGTCCGAGCGGGACATATCTGGCTGCTCACCGTTTACTATCTTGTGCGCATTTGTAACGATACAGCTTTGCTGTGCCTGACGGAATATCTCCGTCAGCTTTACCACGGACAGCTTTCCGCAGTCTATCATGTCCTTCAGAATATTTCCCGCACCCACCGACGGAAGCTGATCGCTGTCACCCACCATTATCAGACGACAGGACAGCTTCAACGCTCGCAACAGAGCCTCGAATAGAAGCGTGTCCACCATGGACATCTCGTCAACAATCATAACATCGCAGGCTATCGGGTTGTTGTCATCGTGCTTGAAACGAGGCTTGCCTCCGCCATCGAACATAACCTCCAGCATACGGTGTATAGTTTTGGCTTCATATCCGGTCAGATCGGAAATACGCTTTGCCGCTTTTCCCGTAGGAGCGGCTATCATGACCTTGAGTCCACGCTGCTCATACAATGAAATTATGGCTTTCAGAGTGGTTGTCTTTCCTGTTCCCGGACCTCCAGTAAGTATCATAAAGCCTTGTGACAAAGCAAGCGAAATGGCTTTTCTCTGCTGCTCAGCATAGGTGATGATCTTGGTTTTTTCTTCAATATCTATCAGCTTCTGATAATCGAGTTCCGTGTCTTTCAGAAAGCTGCCTATGACCGCGAGCCGTCCCGTAATATACTGCTCCGCGTTAAAGTAATCGCTCAGGTAGATAAAATCCCTGCCGTCCTTTTCGTACCTGACGAAGTCACCCTCTGCACAGCAGCTTTCGACGCATTTCCCGAACAGCTCATCGTCTATGTTAAGGAGCTTCAAGGCAGTGTTTTTCAGTCTGTCGGCAGGCAGGCAGGTATGTCCCGAAAAGGTGTTATTCACAAGAATATAGGTTATTCCAGCCGCTATTCTCGCTTCACTGCTCATAGGATATCCGATCCTTGCCGCCATACCCTCTGCTTTATCAAAATCAAGCTCAATGCCGTTTCCGCACAGTATATAGGGATTTTCCTTAATTATCTCGACAGCGTACTGACCCCATTTTTTCCATGCCGCGACTGCCGCGGAAGGCGGTATATTATACTGGGAAAGGAATATCATCAGCGCCCTCATTCCGAACACACGCTTGAAATCCATGGAAATTTCCTCCGCCTTGGAGGGGGTTATCCCTTTTACACATATAAGACGTTCGGGTTCGTTTTCGATAACATCCAGCGACTTGTCGCCGAATTCCTCAACGATACGCCCAGCAAGAGTTTTTCCGATACCTTTTAACGCTCCCGAGGAAAGATATTTCAGAATGGCGTTCGTTGTTGCGGGCATTTTCCTCTCGCAGTAGCTTGCTTTGAACTGCATACCGAACTTTGCGTGTTTTGTATAACCTCCGGAAACGATAAGCTCCTCGCCCTCTTCTATGTTTCCCAACTCTCCCACAACGGTAACATAGTCGCCGTTAACGTCCAGATCCAGTACCACATAGCCGTTGGCGGGATTACTGAACAGCACCGTATCGACCACGCCTTCGAGCTGTGTAAAATTGACGCCGTCCTCCATAACCTTGTCCCCCAAAACCAAACTGTATATATGATTTATTATAACACAAGATATGGTAAAAAGTCAATATAAAATGAACTATAGCGTGTTCACAGT
>CAMWRN010000319.1 GCA_947176675.1 uncultured Clostridia bacterium
ATATAACATAATTCCTATCATTTCAATATATTTTTTTTAAAATGATTGCATTTCTCCGTAAAATATTTTATAATGTTATTGACAAATATGTGAAAGGAGTTATACTTTTTCCCCCTTTTGGTTAAAGTATTGACAATATATGAAGAAAATAATCACTTTAGTCATGACAGCTGCCATTTTCCTTGCAGGCTGTTCTTACGTTAATCACGAGATTCCGCTTGAATACGCCCTGTCGGCATCGGAAAATTTTTCAGAAACAGAAAAAACGGAAGCGTCATTAGACACCGTTTCCTCGGAGGAGACCACTGCCGCAAAACCGGTACCCGAATTCGCCACCGTAAGCGTTGCCGCTGTTGGGGACAACCTTATCCATTCCAGCATCTACAAGCAAGCTGCCGCGCGGGACGGAAACGGCGGTTACGACTTTGAGTACGCCTATAAAAACGTGGAAAATCTTATCCGCCGCGCAGATATGGCTATAATCAATCAGGAGACGCTTATCTGCAACGACCTGTTTGAACCATCCACATATCCCCGCTTCAACAGTCCCGCAGCGCTGGGAGACCATATGCTTGACATCGGCTTCGATGTTTTCACCATTGCAAACAATCATACGCTTGACAAGGACGAAGCAGGGCTTATCGCCTGTCTCGACTACTGGGACAGCCGCGAGTCAGCCGTTGTCTGCGGAGCGTACCGAAACGCTGAGGACAGGGCAAATATACGCACCGCCGAGTTCGGCGGCATTACGTTCTCATTCCTGTCCTACACAGAGTCACTGAACGGTCTCAGCCTGCCGGCGGAAAGCGAGCTTTCCATTGGCAATGCATACGATCTGGAGACGATGAAGTCAGAAATAGCTGCGGCGCGGGAGATTTCCGACGTGTGCGTTGTAGCTCTCCACTGGGGAGTTGAAGATTCCGACATTATCAGCGATTATCAGCGGAACACCGCCAAAATACTAGCGGACACAGGAGCGGATATTATCATAGGAAATCACCCTCACGTTCTCCGCGATATTGAGGAAATACAGTGTGAGGACGGTTCCACTGCCCTGTGCGCTTATTCGCTGGGGAACTTTATTTCCGCCCAGAGCGTGGGAAAAAATCTCATAGGCGGCGTACTTAAATTCGACGTTTCCATACGCACTGACGATGAAGCGGAGGAGGATCAGCAGCCGATAATCGACAATATCGAGCTCGTCCCCGTGATAACCCACTACGACGGAAATTATCACGACGTACGGCTTTATCCACTGTCCGACTACAGCCGCGAGCTTGCGGAATCCCACGGAGTAAAAAATATGAGCCGCTTTGGATACGACTATATTTTCGAGGTGCTGGAAAAAAATATCAGCGATAAGTATTTTGATCCGGACGACTACTATATCAGCGAATGATTACAATTTGGTATAAATACTCAAAACCCCTTGAAAAGCGGTTTTTTATAAGGTATAATAATCAGTAGACAACGTGAAGCCGATATTGGATCGGCTTCGGGAAAGGAAATTCAATGATAAAAACCGTTTTAGGGGCTTTGCTCCAATACTTCCGCAAGCTTGACAAGCCGCTGTTTATCGCAGTCTGCGGAGTATCGGCTTTTTCCGTGATGTTGATGTTCTCGCTTGTGCAGAACGGCGTTACAAGCAAGGACAATATGATGTATAAAATGCAGTTCCTGTGCCTTTGCGCGGGAGCTGCCGCTGCGCTTATCATGTCCGCGCTGGACTATCACAAATTCATCAAGCTGTGGTTTCTGTACGTCCCGGGGGCGGTGGGACTTACCCTGCTGACCTTTACCCCGCTTGTGTACAAACCAAACGAGGGCGCGGACGACGCTGCATGGATCGACCTGGGTTTCACCACCTTGCAGCCCTCCGAGATACTGAAAATAGCTTTTGTAATGTCCTTTGCCCTGCACCTGTCAAAGGTAGGCGACAGGATCAACCATATAGGTCATGTTGCAATGCTTTGCCTGCACGGAGCTGTCCCTACGCTAATAGTAGTTGCACAGGGCGACGACGGAACAGCTTTGGTGTTCTTTTTCATGTTTGTATGCATGATGTTCGCGGCGGGAATTTCGTGGAAGTACATACTTCCATGCCTTGTAGCCGCGCCTGTCGCAATATGGGTGCTGTGGGAGAAAATAATGCTCCCGCACCAAAAAATGCGTTTTTTAGTTTTGTTTCAGGAAGACCCCATGAACGACCCGGAATTCGCCGCTATCGCCTACCAGCAGTACTGGGGAAAGCTTGCTTTGGGTTCCGGGCAGCTTTTCGGCAAGGGTCTATTTGCAGACGAATACGTCAGCGTCCCCTACGTTCAGAATGATTTTATTTTTACCTATGTGGGACAGTGCTTTGGTTTTTTAGGGTGCGTTACACTTATCGCGGTGCTGTCGTTCATATGCCTGAAAATAGTTATCGACAGCAGGATAGCAAAGGACGACTTGGGAAAATTCATGTGCATAGGCGTGTTCTCGATGGTATTTATCCACTGCGTGCTTAATCTTGGCATGGTGCTGGGAGTAATGCCCGTTATCGGCGTTCCCCTGCCATTTGTAAGTCAGGGCGGAACGAGCATGGCGAGTATGTTCGTATGCATCGGACTTGTCATGAGCGTATACTCTCATTCGGAGAAAAATTACCGTCTTTTCTATGACGCGAACTGAGCGTGGCGGAAATCACGCAAACAGAAAGGAAACACCGGAAATGAACGATACTCTGGCTTTTGCCGCAAACGACTACGACAGTGAAATACGCCGCACAGTTCCCTTTTACGATGATCTGTACAGGCAAATCACTGAAACGGCAAAGCTTCTCGGAGATAAACCGCTGTCATGGCTTGATATCGGATGCGGCACAGGAAAAAAAAATCAAGCCGGGCATGAGCCCGTTCTTGCGGTGGAATGCGGTGTCTGGGTCTTTTCCTAGG
>CAMWRN010000320.1 GCA_947176675.1 uncultured Clostridia bacterium
CACATACGTTGACGATGTTATGGATTTCCTTGATAATAACAGTCAGGTTTGATTAAAATTAAAAATAAAAAAACGGGAAAATTCCTTTTCCCGTTTTTTTATTTTATTGAAAAACAACTAATCCATAAAATCCGAGAGGTTTTCGAGACGTGTGTAAACTGTTTCGGAGGAAAGTTTGTCGCTTTCGTTTAGCATTGCTTCGGAGTCAGTTTCGCTTGTTTCGGAAACTTCAACTTCCGGTTCGGAAGTTTTTGCATTCTCCGCTTCGGCGGCTTTTTTCTTTTCTCCCGCAAGCATAAGTATTTCCTCGGAGCGGGAGGTCAGGAACTCGGTGCAGGAGTTTTCAAGAGAAGCTCTCGCCGAAGCTTCGGCTTCCTCGTACCGTTCCAGAGCAAGAAAATTCTTCGCTTTTATAAGCTCGGAGAACGATCGGCCATATTTCCTCATGGGACGTGGAAGACTGCGCCATTTTATTTTTTCGGCAGTGTCTATTGCGGAATTCCCAAGTCCGCCCTCGGTCTGGTACAGAGCTAAAACTGCCATTACCATGTCGCTGTCCGAAAAAGCGTCCAGATAATAAATGCCATCATCGTAAGCCGCCGCCGCGCCGCTCCCGTCCTTTGCAATAATGCAGGCACCCATTTTCACGCAGTAGTAATATGCCGCCGTTTGAAAATTTCCCGTTGATTGCGCCACGTCGAGAATACTTGTCAGATCCGCCTGTGCAAGGGTTTTTGCGGCAGTGTCGGTTTCTCCGCGCATGGAATATGCCGCAGCCGCTTCAATAAGCATGGGATTTTTATTGTCGTCCGACGCGTTGTCAAACAGCATATTTATATAGCGTGTGGAAAAGCCCTCGTCCTTAAAAATGTTCACAAGCTTGCGGCGAAGTCTTTTCTTTGGAGCGCGCTTCAGCAGGGCGCTGATAAAATATGTAATAATTGCCAGCAAAAGCGAGCCGAGGCACATGAACGGCACAAACAGCATTATTTGGAACTGCTGCGTGCTCATGAACAGATCCTGTATTATTTTTACCGCAAAGCCCGCGCAGCAGCCAAGTATAAGGTATATTCCCCACCATACGCTTATGCCCTTGGCAAGCGCAAGCAGCTTGTTGTTCAGTTTCATTGCCTCTCCTCCCGCGGCAGATCTATTTTGACAGTTCCGCCTTCATTTCTGTAATAATTTTTTCCACGTCTTCGTCTTTGTAGGACGCGCCGTTCCATATCTCGTGGGCAACGGCTGCCTGCCATACAAGCATAGCCATGCCGCCTATAGCAGGTATGCCGTTCTTTTCAGCGATGCTCATAAGCTTTGTAACGTTAGGGTTGTAGATGACCTCAAACACATATTTACAGCTTTTGACAACCTCCTCGCTTACGGGGCAGGCGTCGGTTTTGGGGTACATTCCAACAGGACTTGCGTTCATAAGCAGATCGAATTCGCCGCTTATCATATCGTGGGTAATGACGTTTATTTTCGCCGACGGATTAAGCTTTAACGCTTCTTCGGCGACCTCTTGCGCTCCCGCTATAAATTCGGGAAGAGCAACTACAGTCAGGTCTGCTCCGTGGAGAGCGGCTTCTATTGCCATCATTCTGCCCACGCCGCCGCAGCCGATCTGGAGCACACGTCCGTCCAGCTTTGCCCCGCCCGCTTCAAGTGAGCGGAGGAATCCCGAACAGTCGGTGTTGAAGCCGATATTTTTACCGTTCCTGTTGACAACGCAGTTTACAGAGTTATAACGCTTTGCGGACTCGTCAAGCTCGTCCAGATGTGAGATAATGTCCACCTTATAGGGGATAGTGATGTTGTAGCCGTTAAGAGAATTAAGGTAATCAGCTTTCCTGTCAAGCTGCTCGGGGGGAATTTCGCATACCTCGTATTCCGCATCGGACTTTCCGTCAAGCTCGAAAAGACGCTTATGAATGGGCGGGGACATGGTGTGTCCCAAAGGATAACCCAGAAGCGCATATTTTGACATTTCTATCACTCCGTTTTCTTACTTTTTCTTACCTTTTTTGTCCGCAGCTTTTGGAGCGGACTTGCTTTCCTCTTTGGCTTTTTTCTTCATGAAAGTGATAAGCTTGTCAAGCTCCAGAGCCTTTTCGGTGCTGCCCTCGACCTTGAGCTTTCCCGAAAGGAACGCAGGAACTGCCCCAAGCGAACCATCAGCTATTTTCAGGAAGTTCTCCGCACTCGCGAAAAGAATAGCGTCACGGTCGTGGTACTCGTAGGGAGCAACATCGAGTGCGCCGTTTTTGTAGGCGATATAGAATGCGCCCTCTCCCTCGCCCGTAATGTTCACCTGGATTGCGAAGTCTCCGTCAAATCCTGTGGCGTCACCCTTTGCGAACAGAGATTCGGCTTTTGCAAAAATTTCTTCATAAGTCATAATAATATCCTCCAATAATTATTTCAGCAGTTCCAATGCTTTTTCAAGAGTCTTGGAATTTTCAACGTTTACGGCGTTAACGCCTTTAAGAGTCTTTTTGACAAGTCCGGTCAGCACCTTGTTTGGACCCAGCTCGACAAAATTCGTGTACCCCTCCTCGGCAAGAGCGTTCAGCTCGGAGGTAAATTTTACAGGGGAAACGATATGCTTCGCAAGCTTTGCGGGCATATCATCAAAGTCGGTCTGGGCTGCTCCCGTAAGATTCGAGAAGAACGATACCGACGGCTTGTTAAAGACAGGATTCAGTTCGCGGAGAGCCGCTTCAAAATCCTCGGCGGCAGGCTGCATAAGCTTTGAGTGGAATGCCGACGATACTCCCAGTTTTACTGCTTTCGCACCCATTTCCGCAAACCTTGCGGCAGCTTTTTCCGCAGCGGATGTCTCCCCCGCTATTACCGTCTGGGCGGCGGAATTATAGTTCACGGGAACAACATATCCGTCGGTCTCTGCACATACCGCTT
>CAMWRN010000321.1 GCA_947176675.1 uncultured Clostridia bacterium
TCACAATAATATCAAAGCCGTTTTCGGCGCAGCTTTCAGCAATATCAATTCCCACGGCAATTGCTTTAATTGCCTGCTCCAGCGGCATTGCTGCGCCTTTGGCAATATTTTCTGTTCCGAAAGAAATTTTTCGGCATAGTATTTTTTGTTTGCAATTTCGCGGGCAATTCCAATATCAACCGGCAGAACGTCCGCATTAAACGTCTGCGCCATTCGGTTTATGCTTGACGTTCCATTTGCTATGGCTTCGGCAACAATGGCTGTAACGCTGCTGTCAGACTGCATTGCATTCTCGCAGACAACGCCGTTATCCGCACAAAAAAACACGGTACGGCGTTTGTTCAAAAGCACGTCCGTATTACCCCTGATGCCTGCAATTTTAATAACGGCTTCTTCAAGCAGACCGAGGCTATGCAGCGGTTTCCCGATATTATTCCAACGCTGACGCGCGTTGTCCATTGCCGCTTTATCGGGAGCAGTTATTTTATTTATTCTTTTCATTCCGATACTCCAAACATTTTTTCACAAAGCGTCCTGCGCTGTTAACGTTCGCCCACAAATACAAGTGGGGAAATCCCGCATAAATTGTATCATTGCAGTGAACGCATAAGTCGGAAACTCCGTTTTTTCTTGCCGCCGTAAAATCTTTTCCAAGATTTGTACAGTCCCAATAATGGTATTCGTGAGATTTTAATGTATCGCCTTTTTGGCAAAGCAGGTTGTCCGAATTGGCGGTCAAATCTGCGTATCCAAAGCGATTCAGCTTATTTGTGCTATATGCTTTTCCGTCAAAAAATCCTGCGGTTTTATATGAAATGCCGTTTATATCCTCTATTTCACGGTTCAGATAAAGATACCCGCCGCACTCCGCAATAACAGGCAGACCGCCGCTTATTGCAGAATATATTTCCTTCAGCATTTCCGTATTTTCCGAAAGCTGTTTTGCGTATAATTCAGGATAACCGCCGCCAAGCCATAACCCGCAAATGCCGTTTGGAAGCTGTTTGTCGTACATTGGCGAAAAAAATATAAGTTCACAACCAAGCTTGCGGAGCAATTCAAAGCTTTCCTCATAATAAAAGCAAAATGCCTTATCATATGCAATTCCGATTTGGATTTTTTTATCGGACACAGCCGAAATACTGCGCATTTTAATATTAATTTTTTCAGTTTGCCCCGCAATTTCATAAATGCGGTCAAGTAATATATTTTTCTCTGCGCTGTCTGCCAAAAGCAGCAATTTATTTTTTAAACCGGAAATCTCATCAGCGGTAACAAGTCCTAAATGTCTGCTTTCAATTTTGTATTCTTTTGAATACGGCAGTCTGCCGAGATATTCCGTTCCGAGCTCACGGCACAATTCTTTTGTCTGCGGAATAATACTTTCGGGCAGGCGATTAAAAATAAATCCCGCAATTTTATTTTGACGGTAGTTCAAAAATCCCTGTATTAATGCGCCTGCTGATTGGCTCATACCCTTGCAGTCAACAACAATAACTGCGGGAGTCCCCGTATCAAATGAAACCGCACAAGTGGAGGAATTTTCGTCCGCTCCGTCATAAAAGCCCATTACACCCTCAATTACGGTAAAATCCCCGCCATAGGTTTGCAGCAAGTAATTTACAGTATTTTTGTCGCAGAAACGACGGTCAAGATTATATGCGGGAACACCCGTAACACGGCTGTGAAACATAGGATCGATATAATCGGGACCGCACTTAAAAGCCGTCACGGAAATTTTTCTGTTTATAAAGGCTTGCAAAACCGCGCATACAACAGAGGTTTTCCCGCAGCCGCTATGAGTACCCGCAATTAAAATGCGCTTCATTTTACCGCTCCTTTTATGATAAAAACAGGATTTTCAGCCGAAAGCATTGTATGACTGCCCGCTTTTTTTGTACGGGTCACAGCAATTTGCGTTATTTCCGTTTCAATGCCTATTTTGTCAAATACCGCAATACTCTCTCTTAAAGTTTCCAATGATACTGCCGTAATAACGATTTTAACGCGGGGATTTTTTTGATATGAGGTTTCAATTATTTTTTCAAGCTGTCTTCCAGACCCGCCTATAAAAACGCAGTCCGCAGCGGGCAGAACTTCTACCGCTTTTTCCGCTTCACACTCTGCAATTTCAATATTGTCACAGCGAAAATTACGGCGGTTGACTTCGGTAAGCTTTATTGCTGCGCTGTTTTTATCCACGGAAAAAACCTTGCCGTCAGTACACCGATATGCCATTTCCACAGACACCGAACCTGTTCCGCAGCCTATGTCCCAGCAAACGCTGTCGCGCGCAATTTCAAGCTTTGAAACGCATATGCTCCTGACCTCCGATTTTGTCATTGGAATTTTATCTGCGCGAATAAATTCGCTGTCTGGAATACAGCTTCTTACGACTTTTTCATAATCGGGATTTATAACTATTGCAACGCAAAGATTTTCTGTTTTTATATCCGCAAAATTCGCTGCGCTGCCGCTCAAAATTCTTTCATTTTCATATGCTAAATTCTCGCCAATATACACCCTTGTATTTTTAAGACCGTACTCGCAAAGCCTTTTGCACACGTCGCTCGGTGTGATTTTACCTCCGAGCAGAAAAAAAGTTTTTTTGTATGCGCAGACATTTCTCACAATATTGGCGTCCGTACCGTGTAAGCTTATAAAGCGCATATCCTGCCACGGTATTTTTATTTTTGAACAAAAATAAATCGGCGCAGATATTCCGCATATTACCTCTGTTTCGTATTCGCAAAGCTGTTGCAGCAGTTTTTCGGTCCCGCTGTAAAATCCACAGTCGCCCGACATAAGTACGGCAATATTTTTATACTCGGAATTTTTAATGTACTCTGCAATTTCCTCTGTTTTATAGGATGCAAAAATTTCCTTGCGAGTATTAAGAAACAGCTTTGCAACAC
>CAMWRN010000322.1 GCA_947176675.1 uncultured Clostridia bacterium
ATAAATACTTTATCGCTTTAAAGCTTACCCGATTTTACGTAATAAAGCAAAGGTGGTTATTTTATGATCTACGCAATACTTATCTTGTACCTGGCGGTAATGCTCGGCATAGGCGTTTACTGCCGCAAGAAAACTTCGTCGGTGTCCGACTTCGTCCTCGGCGGAAGAAGTCTTGGCGGCTGGTTCACGGCGTTTGCTTATGGCACGTCCTATTTCTCCGCAGTAGTTTTTATTGGCTACGCGGGACAGTTCGGCTGGAGCTATGGTGTGTCCGCGGCATGGATTGGCATCGGAAACGCGGTTATCGGTTCGATGTTCGCATGGATGATACTGGGAAAACGCACCAGAATTATTTCCAAACATCTTAATGCGTCCACAATGCCCGAATATTTCGAGAAAAGATATTCCTCGAAAAGTCTGAAGATCGTTTCGGCGATCATAGTTTTCATTTTCCTTATTCCATATACAGCCTCGGTCTATAACGGACTTTCCCGTCTGTTCGGAATGGCGTTCAACATTCCTTATTCCGCGTGTCTTATCGGTATGGCGGTTCTTACGGCAGCGTATGTTATTCTCGGCGGCTACAAGGCTACAGCGATAAACGATTTTGTTCAGGGTATAATAATGCTCATAGGAATCGCCGCGGTTGTTATTTGCGTAATAAACAAGCAGGACGGCTGGAGTGCGGCTCTCGCTTCTCTCGGAACTATAACCGACAGCAACGTACCCGCCAATACGCTGAACAGCCTGTTCGGTCCCGACCCCATTAACCTTGTGGGCGTAATAATCCTTACTTCCCTCGGAACTTGGGGTCTTCCTCAGATGGTGCAGAAATTCTACGCAATTAAGGACAACAAGGCTATTACCCGCGGAACTATTATCTCCACACTTTTCGCTCTCGTTGTTGCGGGCGGCTCGTACCTTATGGGAGGCTTCGGAAGACTTTACGGCGCTGCCGATGCTGAGACTGCCGAAGCAACAGGAAGAACTCTTATTGAAACCGGCTCGAACGGAAAGCTTGCGTTTGACTCGATCGTACCCGCAATGCTGCGCTCGGCTCTGCCCGAGGTTCTTATAGGAATAGTAGTGGTGCTGGTGCTGTCCGCGTCAATGTCAACGTTGTCCTCGCTGGTGCTTACTTCAAGCTCCACACTTACCATCGACCTTATTAAGCCGTTCATGAAAAAAGAAATGGACGAAAAAAAGCAGGTTCTTATCATGAGGGTGCTTATCGCGGTATTTTTAATAATTTCCGTAATTATCGCCCTTAACCCCAACGCCTATATAACAACGCTCATGTCAATTTCATGGGGCGCTCTTGCAGGCGCTTTCCTTGCTCCCTTTATGTACGGACTTTTCTCCCGCAAGGTGACCTCCGCAGCGGTGTGGACAAGCTTTGTGACGGGTATCGGAATTACCGTTATCCATATGTTCATATTCAGTTTGGGATTTTTCCCCGAGGCAACAAAAGCGGCAGCTTCTCTCAAGCTTAATATGGCTTCCCCTATAAACGCTGGAGCTATCGCAATGATAGTGGGACTTATAATAGTACCGCTTGTAAGTTCATTTACAAAGGTGAAAAATTCCGAAAAGGTAGAGGAAATTTTTGCCGACTGTGAAAAACAGCTTGCCGACAGCACAGATATAAAGTGAAATCATATTATAGAACAAGATCGGAATAAATAAGTACAAAGCCATAAGACATCACGCTTTTGAAGTCTTATGGCTTTTTTCATGCAATAAATAACGCCGACTTTTATGTTTAAGCTTTAATCACGATTTATTTACTTCAAATACGATTTTTACCATGTTTTTTAAAGTATAATATTATTAATGTGTAAAAATATGTCGATAAAAACTTATTGATGCGGACAGTATTGAAAGGGGAATTGCTATGGTACTCGGAGTTTATTGTGCAGGCGGTCTCGGCGGTTGTGTAATAGAAATGGCAAAGGAAATAAACGAAAATCAGAAAAGATGGGATCATATATTTTTTATCAATGATGTTGAACCTGCTATCGATACAGATGAAGTCGTTATGACGTTTGACGACTTTTATTCGTCATATCCCCCTGACAAAGCAGAAATAATAATTGCAAGCGGTGAACCTAATGGCAGAGAAAAGCTTTATGAAAAAGTAAAATCCTTTGGATACAGTCTGCCCAATCTGATAGATCCTCGTACCGAACTGAAAAAAATAAAGGTAATCGGCGAAGGAAATATTATTGAGGATCATGTTCATATTTCGCCCAGTAATGTAACTATTGGCAATAATAACGTTTTTATGACGTTTTCATGTATTGCTCATGATAATGTTATAGGCAGTCACTGCGTTTTTGCTTCGTATGCCGCCAGTTCTGGCATGACAGTCGTTGAAAATTGCTGCTTTGTAGGTACTGGCGCAAAATTAAGAGATAAAATAAAAATCGGAAAAAATTCTATCATCGGAATGTGTGCGGCGGTGGTGAAAGACGTTGAGGAATCATCCGTTATGGTAGGCGTTCCCGCGGAAGAAGTGAGAAAAAATACTACCGGAAAAGTATTTTAAAAACACATAATTAAGAAAGCTGCTTTTGTATCAAATATGATCAAAGGCTATTTACACTATTCTATAAATCTGTTAATACGCTGCATTGGAATGCGGTTGACATAGGAAAAGGCGCATACCGCATAAATTATTGAAAATTGCCGAAAAATGTCAAAAACAGTTTTAATAATGAAATGTATAATCCAAAATCTCCGTGAAAAACTATTAAAGCAACAATTTTAATGCTATTAATATTAAAACGGAGGAATATAAAATGAAAGCAACGGGTATTGTCAGAAGAATTGACGACCTCGGGCGCGTGGTTATCCCTAAGGAAATAAGACGTACCATGCGTATTCGCG
>CAMWRN010000323.1 GCA_947176675.1 uncultured Clostridia bacterium
TTTTTTTTTTACTGATACGGCGCCCACCGAGCTCTACACCTATTACGGCGTCGGCAGCGTCAGATGGGTATACGAGACAGCGCGGCAGACGCTCCCGATATCGACGGCAAGATATTTTTCTCCTCACCCAACAAGCGGCAGCTCCCGGGAAAATTTGTTAAGGTAAAAATTACCGAAATGCTTGACTACGATCTGATTGGAGAAATCGACGATGAATTTGCCAAATAAGCTTACCCTGCTGAGAGTAATACTTGTGCCGTTCTACGTGTTTTTTATGCTGACAGACATCGTGCCGTACAGTCCGGTTATCGCGCTTGCCATTTTTGCGGCAGCGTCCGCTACAGACGCTCTGGACGGACACATCGCCCGAAGCAGAAATCTTGTGACTACTTTCGGAAAATTTCTCGACCCTCTTGCAGATAAGGTACTGGTAGTATCCGCGCTTGTGTGCATGAACAGCCGCGGCGTCATAGGAGCAGTTCCCGTAATAATAATTGTGGCAAGAGAATTTATGGTATCGGGTCTGCGGCTTGTTACCGCAAACGAGGGCGTGGTGGTTGCCGCGGGTATTTGGGGTAAACTCAAGACCGCATTCACCATGGCAGCACAGGTGATCATCATGCTGGGAATGTGCTTTTCTTTTGAGGGACAGGCTGCGGAGAACGCTCATATTGTCTACCAAGTCCTTATATGGATAGCAACGGTACTGACCGTGATTTCGGGCGGCATATACCTGAAAGGCTATTGGAAATACATTGATTCGTCAAAATAAAAAAATCGGAGAACAGCGGTACGGTCGCTGCTTCTCCGCATTTTTTACATTAAAAGTAAGGAGAACAAAAAAGCTATGAACAAAAAAGAAGTTGCCGAGATCAAGAAAAATTTTACCGACAGCAGCGGATTTTTTACACTTAATCACATTCTGACCGCCTACGTTGACCCGCAGAAGAATATCCTCTGCAAGGAAAACAAATTGTACTCCCTTATCCCCGAAGACGAGGGCGCGGTAATGCTGGAGTCCCTGAAAAAGATACTGGGAGGACGTTTGGGAAAAAACCTTACCGAGTACGGCTTTCCCAACGAGGAATACAACGAAGACGGCGCACAGAACGATCTTTACGCCGCCGTAAGGGGAAAGCTTGAGGACGAGGTTTCATGCGACAAGCTGCTCACAAGAATAATCAACAATATGGAATACGAAATGGCGTACACCATTATAATCGGGTACTGCTCATACAGCATTATGACAAAGGACAGGAACGATGAAAGCTACGACGATGCAGCGGAGGAATACAACTTTATCGCAGCGGCGGTGTGTCCCGTAAGCACAGGCGACGACGGTCTTATTTTCGACAGGGAGAAAAACGCTATCGTGAAAAAAGCCAACACCGACCTGATAGTAAGCCGCGCCCCTACGGACGGTTTCTTCTATCCTGTTTTCAGCGACAGAAGTCCCGACGTAAACAGAGTGATGTACTACACCAAAACTCCAAAGAAGCCAAATATTTCCGTTATAGAGGACGTTCTTGGCTGCAATTTTGTCATGACCTGCCAGAGCGAAAAGGAAACCTTTCAGCAGGTCCTTACAGATGTGGTGGGAGACGAGCTCAGCTATACGGTCATTACGCAGGTGAACGAGTCTCTGCGGGACATTGTGAACAATTCCAAAAACGAAACGGAAATGCCTCTTATAGATGACAACAAGCTTCACGGCATACTTTTCGACGCGGGCGTAAGCAGCGAAAAGCTGGACGCGCTGCCTGCCGTTTTCAAGGAAAAGGTTGGCGACGCGGACGGTCTTACCGCCGAAAATCTTATCGAGAACAAAACCGTACTTGAAACTGCGGAGATAACCATAAACATCAGCCGCGACGCTACCGACAAGGTGCGGACAAGTGTGATAGGCGGCAGACGGTGCCTTGTCATCGACCTTGACGACCCAAGCATTTCCATAAACGGTCTGGTCACGGACGTTACATAATTTTCAGAAAAATGTGTTGATTTTACATTTAAAGAATAGTATAATACTATACTGTACTTTATAGGGACAATGGCTTTCCGTCCCGCATATTTGATCCTAATTTTTAATCAAAGTGCAGACAAAAAATCTGCGCAAAACCGCATTTATGCAAGCTTTTGCCTGATTTCTTGTACACTTTTAGATTAAAAATCAGTATTAAGGAGATTTGCTTATGACCGATGCAATAATGAAAAAATTCGACTGCATTGAAAATATGATAGGACGTACCCCTTTGCTGGAAATATACCTGACTTACAAAGGTGAGCCTCGCAAGATCTATGCCAAGGCGGAGTATCTCAATCTGACGGGCAGCATTAAGGACAGAGTGGCTTTCCATATAATGAAGAAGGCATATTCGACGGGAATGCTGAAAGCGGGCGACATCGTCGCCGAAGCTACCAGCGGAAACACCGGAATTGCCTTTTCCGCAATGAGCAGCTATCTGGGACACAAAGCCGTGATTTTTATGCCCGACTGGATGAGCCGCGAGCGCATCAATCTTATGAAAAGCTTTGGTGCGGAGGTGCGGCTTGTTTCCCGCGAGGAGGGCGGATTTCTCGGCTCCATAAAAATGACTGAGGAGCTTGCCGCAAAGGGCGGAGTTTTCCTGCCGGAACAGTTTTCCAACGAGGATAACTGTGAAGCGCATTTCCTTTCCACCGGAGAGGAAATAGTCCGCCAGCTTGCTTCGATAGGACAAAAAGCCGACGCTTTCGTTGCAGGAGTTGGCACAGGCGGAACTGTCATGGGCGTGGGCAGACGGCTCAGACAGGAAAATCCTGCCTGCAGGATATATCCCCTCGAACCTCTTAACTACCCTACCCTGGCTACAGGCCTGTCTCTTAGACACAACACCGAGCCC
>CAMWRN010000324.1 GCA_947176675.1 uncultured Clostridia bacterium
AAGAGAAAAAAATACCTGTAGCTTTTAAAAATGTTTTGTAAAAGAATTAAAGCGTCACCTTTCATGCAAAACAGTGGACGCTTTTGTTATTGCTTCTTTTCCTCGGCAATGGTCAGATCGTTTCCGTCAAAATCCACTTTCAGCGTGGAGTACGGCTCTGCGCTGTCGCCGATAATTTTCCGCGCGATCATGGTTTCCAGTCTGCGCTGTATAAACCGTTTCAGCGGACGCGCTCCGTAAACAGGGTCGTAGCCTTCCCTGACGATATAGTCCTTAGCAGCGTCGGTAACGGCAACGTCAAGCTGCTTGCTCTTGAGACGGTTACGCAGGTCGCCAAGCATAAGGTCGATAATTGGGTAAATTTCCGTTTTTGTCAGCGGCTTGTAGAACACGATCTCGTCCAGCCTGTTCAGAAATTCGGGACGGAAATGTCCTTTCAGCACACGGTTTACCTGTTCCCGCGCTTCGTCGGAGATAACGCCGTTTTCGTCGATACCGTCAAGAATATAGTCCGAACCAAGGTTAGATGTGAGGATTATAATGGTATTCTTGAAATCCACTGTTCTGCCCTGCGAGTCGGTAACTCTGCCGTCGTCAAGAATTTGCAGCAGCACGTTGAACACGTCCGGATGAGCCTTTTCCACCTCATCGAACAGCACTACTGCGTATGGCTTGCGGCGCACCGCTTCGGTGAGCTGTCCGCCCTCGTCGTATCCAACATAGCCCGGAGGCGCTCCGATAAGACGGCTGACGCTGTGCTTCTCCATATATTCTGTCATGTCGATTCGGACGATGTTGTGCTCGTCGTCAAACAGAGATTGCGCAAGAGCCTTTGCAAGTTCGGTTTTTCCCACGCCTGTGGGACCCATGAACAGGAACGACCCGATAGGACGGTTAGGATCCTGTATGCCCGCGCGGGAACGGAGTATAGCCTCGCTGACCTTTTGCACAGCTTCGTCCTGACCGATGACCCGCTTGTGCAGGATATTTTCAAGGTTCAACAGCTTTTCACGTTCACCCTCCATAAGCTTCGATACGGGAATGCCTGTCCACCTGCCGACAATTCTGGCTATTTCCTCGTCCGTGACCTTGTCACGGAGCAGACTGTCCGCTTTTTCCTTTTGCTTTTCGGCAGCAGACTCCGCTTCGTCAAGCTCCTTTTTCAGAGCCGGCAGCTTGCCGTATTTAAGCTCGGCAGCCTTGTTCAGATCGTAATTTCTTTCGGCTGCGGAAATGTCCGCGTTGGTCTGCTCAATATCCTCGCGCAGCTTCTGCAAACGGGTTATGGAAGTCTTTTCATTTTCCCAGCGCGCTTTCATTTCGCTGAACTCTGCACGCATTTCAGAAAGCTCGCGCTGGATTTCCGCAAGCTCCTCGGCGGCAAGCTTGCCATCCTCTTTTTTAAGAGCGGTCTCGGCAATTTCCTGCTGCATGATTTTGCGGGACAGGTCGTCCATTTCCGCAGGCATGGAATCCATTTCTGTGCGGATAAGTGCGCAGGCTTCGTCCACAAGGTCGATAGCTTTGTCGGGGAGGAAACGGTCGGAAATATAACGGTTGGACAGCACCGCCGCAGTGATAAGAGCGGAGTCCTGAATTTTTACACCGTGGAAAACCTCGTAACGCTCTTTAAGTCCGCGGAGGATAGAAATTGTGTCCTCGACAGTAGGCTCGTCCGCCATAACTGGCTGGAAACGCCGTTCCAAAGCAGGGTCTTTCTCGATATATTTTCTGTACTCGTTGAGAGTGGTCGCGCCGATACAGTGCAGCTCGCCCCGGGCAAGCATAGGTTTAAGCAGATTTCCCGCGTCCATCGCGCCGTCGGTCTTGCCCGCGCCTACGATGGTGTGCAGCTCGTCGATGAACAGAATGATACGTCCGTCCGATTTTTTAACCTCATTGAGGACGGCTTTCAGACGTTCCTCAAACTCGCCGCGGAACTTCGCACCCGAGATCAGACTGCCCATATCAAGGCTGAAAAGCTTTCTGTCCTTGAGGTTGTCTGGAACGTCACCACGCACGATACGCAGGGCGAGTCCCTCAACAATGGCAGTCTTACCAACGCCGGGTTCGCCGATGATAACGGGATTGTTTTTGGTTTTGCGGGACAGGATACGAATGACGTTTCTTATCTCCGCGTCACGTCCGATAACCGGGTCAAGCTTGTTCTGGCGGGCGAGCTCCACTAAGTACTGCCCGTACTTTTTCAGCACATCGTATGTGTCCTCCGGGGTATCGCTTGTAACGCGCTGATTGCCGCGGACGTCCTTTAAAACATCGAGGAATTTTTCCTTTGTAACGTCAAAGACTTTGAACATCTTTTTAAGCTTGTCGTTGGCGGTGTCAAAAAGCGCAAGCGCTATGTGCTCAACGGACACAAAATCGTCATGCATATTTTTTGCGGTCTCCTCGGCTTTGTTGAGACACTTGTCAACATCTTGGGAAATGTAGACGGTGTTGGCTTCCCTGCCGCTTCCGGTGACCTTTGGTATCTCACCGATAAGCTTTGAAAGATAGTTCAGCACCTGATCGGAGTCCGCGCCCATTCTTGTCATAAGCTGAGGTATCAAGCCGTTTTCCTGTGACATCAGCGCGTGAAGCAGGTGCTCCTGTTCTACGTTCATATTCTGATAGTCGATGGCAGTGCTTTGCGCTTCGTTGATGGCTTCAAGAGATTTCTTGGTAAATTTCTGAGGATTCATAAATATTCCACCCTTTCTGTAAAAGCTTTCCATGCGGATCTTTTTAAAAAACGCTCGGAAAATCGCTTATTGATTTATTCAGCCTTATAGATGTTTTGACACGCTAATGCGCCAAAACATTAAGGAAAAATTTAGCATTTTTGCACAATAAAAGAAAATTATTTGTAGTTATAA
>CAMWRN010000325.1 GCA_947176675.1 uncultured Clostridia bacterium
GATTACAACAGCTATGAATCGCCATTCTGCACCCTCTACGCAAGCAAGGAGATGCAGTACGTTTTTTCCGCTGACAAAAAATTCACCACTTGGAGAAAACTCTGGGTGGCTCTTGCCCGCGCGGAAATGAAGCTCGGTCTGCCCGTCACCCAAAAGCAGGTGGACGAGCTTGAAGCTCATATCGAGGACATCGACTACAAAGCCGCTGAAGAGCGTGAAAAGCTTGTCCGTCACGACGTTATGTCCCACGTTTACGCTTACGGACTCGCTTGTCCGAACGCAAAGGGAATAATCCACCTTGGCGCGACCTCCTGCTACGTTGGCGACAACACCGACGTTATTATCATGCGGGACGCGTTGCAGATCGTAAAAAGAAAGCTTATAAACGTTCTTGCACAGCTTTCCGATTTCGCCCTTAAGTATAAGGATATGCCCTGTCTTGCTTACACTCATTTGCAGCCTGCACAGCTCACCACAGTTGGCAAGCGCGCCACTCTTTGGGCAAACGAACTGCTTATGGATCTGGACGAGCTGGAGTACAGGATCTCGTCCCTAAAACTGCTGGGTTCAAAGGGCACGACGGGTACGCAGGCTTCCTTTATGGAGCTTTTTGACGGCGACACCGATAAGGTAAAAGAGCTTGAAAAAATGATCGCAGAGGAAATGGGCTTTGACGATGTTGTTCCTGTTTCGGGTCAGACCTATTCGAGAAAAGCCGACGCGCAAATACTTTCTACTTTGGGAGGACTTGCTCAGTCTGCAATGAAATTTGCAAATGATATGCGTATCCTCCAGAACTTCAAGGAAATGGAAGAACCATTCGAGAAAAATCAGATAGGCTCTTCCGCAATGCCCTATAAGAGAAATCCCATGCGGTGCGAGAGAATCACTGCTCTGGCAAGATACGTTATGATAGACACCCTTAACCCCGCTTTCACCGCAGGCACGCAGTGGTTTGAGAGAACTCTCGACGACTCGGCAAACAAGCGTATTTCCGTTGCGGAGGGTTTCCTTGCTGTGGACGCTATACTCAACATCATGCTGAACGTTACCGCCGATCTTGTTGTGTACCCAAACGTTATCCGCCAGCGCGTTATGCGGGAACTTCCATTTATGGCTTCCGAAAACATCATGATGGACGCCGTTAAAAAGGGCGGAGACCGTCAGGCTCTCCACGAAAAGCTGCGTCAGTACGCTATGGAGGCGGGCAAAAAAGTCAAGGAAGAGGGTCTTGAAAATGACCTGATCGACCGCGTTCTGAACGATCCCGACTTTATGATAAACGCCGATGAAATGGCGGCTATCCTCAAGCCCGAAAGCTTTACGGGAAGAAGCGCACAGCAGGTGGAGGAATTCGTACGCGACTGTGTTAAACCTGTTCTCGATGCAAACAAGGATATGCTGGGCGAGACGGCGGAGCTGTCCGTATAAGGCGGCGAAGCTTATGGAAAACTACAGCAGAAAATTTCTGATAAAAATGCCCGAAAATCTTGGTGACGGCAACGGCTACAGAATAAAGTTGTACAAAAACGAAAAAGCCGCCGCAATACTTGAAAGCGGCGGGGAAACATTTGGTTTTGAAGTCATTGCGGAGATAACGGGAAACGATTTTTACAGCGGCAGAGCGATCGCCGCAAGGGGAGGAAAACTTCTCATTCTGGAGATCGAAAGACGGTGGCTTGTGAAGATACCCGACCGTCTCGGAGAGTTCCCCTTTCATGTTATAGAGCAGGCTTATCTTGCTCCCGAAAACGGTTTTCAGGGCAGAATACGCCGTCTTGACGACAGGTTCATCTACACCGAAAAGGCAAGGACGGGCAGCGCGGCTTCACGGATAGAAAACGAGCGGGATATCACCGCAGAGGAGTACGAACGTCTGAAAGAACGAACTATCCTTAACACGGTGAAAAAAAGGCGGTACCTGATACCGTACGGAGGTTTGAAGTTCGAGCTGGACGTTTTTGAAAACACTGTGGAGACCGGATATGCCATTATGGAAGCGGAGCTTCCGGAGGAAAGCGCGGAGGTAGGACTTCCCGACTTTGTGGAGATAATCCGCGAGGTCACGGAGGACGAATACTACACCAACAGGAATTTTGCTTCTATGGATAAGATCAGACTGCTGAAATAAAAGCATAAAAGAAGAAACGGTATCGGAAAATAAAGCTTTCCGGTACCGTTTTTACTGTCAGCATAATTATAATTGTTTTTGGTAAATATTTTGTCCATGAGTCTGAAAAATAATATTATAACCGCACTGTTCATAAAAAGCGTCTTCTTCTGACCCTAAAGTTATGTATTTGAAGTTAAGCTTTCTTGCCAAATCTTCAAAATAGAACATGAGCTTTTTAGTAATACCGCGTCTGCGGCAATTTTCATCGCAAGCAACAAATCCGATTACCAGACTGTCGCTGTTTTCAGCGCGTCCCAAAACAGCGGAAACGATTTTGCCGTCTTCGACAGCATATACCAACGGCTGCAAACCGTTCTGCAATCTTTCTTTCCAGGCCGAATAGCCGTACAATTCAGAGTTGTTCTCACCCAATATGCTGTAGCAAAGATCAAGAACCTGTTTAAGTTCCTGCTCTGTTTGGATTTCTTTCATTGTCATAAGTTTCCCTCCTGAAAATCATAGGCAAAGCAACAGTCGTAACCGACCGTTGCTTTGCCTCGTTATATCTTGTCAAAAGCCTGTTTAACGTCCGCGAGAATATCATCTATATTTTCAAGTCCCACGGAGAACCTTATCAGACCGCCGTCAATTCCCGCGGCAACAAGCTGTTCGTCGGAAAGCTGGCGGTGTGTGGCGGAAGCGGGGTGCAGAACGCAGGTGCGGATATCCGCAACGTGCACCTCGTTGGAAGCAAGCGTGAG
>CAMWRN010000326.1 GCA_947176675.1 uncultured Clostridia bacterium
CTCCAACAAACGTTACATTAGGGGCGAAACGGAAGCAATGCTGCGTACCGCCGACCGTCTTACGGCGGAAAATATTTCCTTTTCGGGCAGAATAAACGGCGATACCGTGACCCTTACCGTAAGCGGCGATGAAACGCAGGAACTTGTAAAAAAATATTTTGCGGAAGAAAAAAACAGGATAGAAAATGTTCAGTCCGCATATTTTCTTGCGCTTTCCTCCGACACCTTTGAGGACGGATATTATATTTCCGAGGTCAATACGGCTACAGGCGAGGAAATAGCCCCCTACAGAAGCAGCTTCGGAGATATTTCTATGTTCGTATCGGTAGATTCCGCTGTACGCTATGCCGAGGGCGCGGGAGTAACGCTTTCCAACACAGATGAACAGCTTAACGAATGGCGCAGGATAGAAGCCGAGGCAGAAGCAGAAAAAGACCGTCAGCTCAATCTTTCACGCAGCCGCGAGATAATAAAGCTTCTGCCAATGACCGAAAAAGACGAATATGAAGAACATTTCGTTTTCCGCGATAACGCGATTGACTGGATCTATTTCAATCCAGACGGAGCAAACGGCGAGGGACAGTTTGTGCAGACCTCTCTTTATGCTGATGATTTGATTGCCGCCTATAACGCAAGGTCTGATACGGAGAATTATAACAGGCTCGGTCAAAGTGCATTTATTGAGACAATTCAGAACGGCAGACAGACCGTTATAAATGCAGATACCGAGGAATTTGAACGCCTTGCGGATATTTTCATAAAGTCCCGCAGTAATGAAAATGTTATCGTTTCCGCGCCTGTTGTTTCGGGTAATAAATATGACAGAAATTTTGAACGTATTATCAATCTGTTGGAAAATCATTTTGAGGACGTGCGGAAATACAAGGAAAATCACATTACCAAAGCAAGCGAAAATATTTCCGTAGAGGGACATATAGGAACGTGGTACGTTATAGCTGCCGAGGAAATAGAGGGCAAAAAACTGTTTTTGCTTGAACACGAAAAATACGGGGACGAAACGGCAAACATTATTATTGACGAGAATAAAAATCTTATTATGGCGGACGTTTGGAACGGATTTGACGATTATCGTGACAGTCTTGAATATGACGATGAAAAACAGTTTGTAAGCAGAGATTTTGCGGTTGAGTTATGGCAAAACGGTTTTACTGTATTTATGAACGACCGCAGTAATGAACTTACAAGCAGAAAAAACGATCCGAAAGTTTTTGACTTGTTCCTTGATGATAACAACGCTTTCTATGCCTTTAACAAGGATATTGTTCAGCAGCGGCTTTTAGATGATACTGTTACCTTGCTTGACGGTCTTAATGACGCTGCAATAATTGAAGCCGGTGAAAATGATAAGCAGATTGATACGGTTGAAAATTACGCAAGGGATATGTTTGATGACGGTGACTGCGCTTATCGGTGGAATGAGGGAATTACCGAATGGCAGAATATTTCCGCAAGTATTCTTTCGGGAAATACCGAATATCTCTATGCTTGGCTGAACGATCTGCCGCTTGAACTGCCGCACCTTGAAGAAAATCGGGACGTTTCAATTACGGAGGCGTTGAAGTATCTCGATAATTACGAAAAGCAGTATATTAATAAGCTTTTGTCGGCTGACAAATTGAAAAAAGGTACGCGCATTGTGTATAACGACATAAATTGGAAAGTTGCCCACATCAATAATTTTGTCCTTGCTCTCAAAAACCTTGACAGCGACAAGCAAATGAGCAGCATTATTATCGAGGATTGGCAGAATACCGTTACACGCAACAAGGTAAAATTTATTGAAGATAATTCCCCAGTGGGGAAAAATGTCCCCGATGAAAATCTTTCGCTTTCAGAGCAGCTTTACGAACTTGCCAAAAGAGAGCTCGCCGACTATGAAAACAGCCTTGATACCGCTGAAAAGGCAAAAGCGGCTGCATATGAACTGTCCGTCAAAAGGGACATTTTATCATACATAGAATACGACCTTGCGGAGGATATTACAGACCCTGACGTAGATACCGCTTGCAGGCGGCTCATATCGACAGGCTATCCCCTTGATTCTTTTTATCAGGATTGGCTGAAAAATGAATACGATAATCGTATGGAAGCTATAAGAATGACGGCGGCGGACACTTTCAGAAAAGAAATTCCGCAAGATTATAAACTTGAAGCAGACACCAAAGACTACGTTATTGACGGTCAGGAGGGAACATGGAGCGTAGTTAATCACACTGAAATAAACGGCAGACAGCTTTTTGAACTTGAAAGCGATAATTACGGCTACACGCCCGAAGTAGGACATATTATTGCAGACATTGACGGAAGTGTTCTTGCCGAAAATGTTCACAACGGCTTTGAAAATTTCTATTTAGAAAAACAGCGTATCGAAGAAGCAAGAGAAATAGCGCATAACGCAGGACTGCCATTCCGTGAAGCCGTTGCAGACCCTGAAGAAGAATTCAACCCATATGTCTTTGACGGTACTATGTCCCCCGAAGATTACGAACTTATTCACAAGCATATACGTGAGGACAGCTTTGAAATTTATCAGGTAAAGAGCGGCGAGGAATACCACGGCAAGAGGTTTGCAGGGTTGTCGGAGCTTGGCAGCGCACCCAATGTTGCCGATTACGACCTTGTTTTTTCGGGCAAGCTTTCCGAAATTGATATAACATCCGAAAACAAAAATGAAATTCTTGAAAGTATTTTCACGAAATTTAATACCGACCGTCACGAGGATTTTAAAGGACACAGCTTATCCGTCAGCGATATTGTTGTACTGCACAAGGACGATACAGACACAGCACACTATGTTGATACTGTAGGTTTTAATGCTGTACCCG
>CAMWRN010000327.1 GCA_947176675.1 uncultured Clostridia bacterium
GTAAAGTATTTTTATGATGTTTTTATGAAAGGACGGATCAAATGATTTCCGGTTACAATTTTTCCAAAATTACCCCAGATATTATGGATCTATCGGCTTTGTGCGCGAAGAATGGGTGTATAGATCAAGAGCTTTACACCAAATACGACGTGAAACGCGGTCTGCGAGATATAAACGGAAAGGGTGTTCTTGCGGGACTTACCGAAATATCCGAAATTATCTCCTCAAAAACCGTTGACGGTAATTCTGTACCCTGCGACGGAGAGCTTTATTACCGCGGTTACAATATTAACGACCTTGTGACCGGTTTTACCCGCGACAAGCGTTTCGGATTTGAAGAAATTACCTATCTCCTGCTTTTCGGTGAGCTTCCCGCCAAAAAACAGCTTGACGATTTTTGCAGGATTCTTTCAGACTACAGACAGCTTCCTACCACGTTTGTGCGCGATATAATCATGAAATCACCCAGCAACGATATTATGAACGGTCTCGCAAGAGGCGTACTTACGCTTTATTCATATGACGATATGCCCAACGACACCTCTATCCCCAATGTTCTCAGACAATCGCTGGAGCTTATCGCGCTGTTCCCGCTTATCGCCGTTTACAGCTATCAGGCAAAGGCGTACTACCACGATAACGACAGCTTCTTCATTCACCAGCCAATGCCCGAATATTCCACTGCGGAAAATATTCTTCATATGCTCCGCAGCGACAGCAAATTCAGCGAGCTTGAAGCACGTATACTTGACCTTGCTCTCGTTCTCCACGCAGAACACGGCGGAGGAAACAACTCCACATTTACGACTCACGTTGTTACATCTTCGGGAACAGATACTTATTCCGCGATCGCCGCAGCATTAGCTTCCCTTAAAGGTCCTAAGCACGGCGGCGCGAACATTAAGGTAACAATGATGTTCGAAGATATGAAAAACAAGCTTTCCGACTGGGAGGACGAGGACGCTATCCGCGATTATCTTAAAAAGCTGCTCCACAAGGAAGCGTTTGACAGATCGGGACTTATCTATGGTATGGGTCACGCTGTCTACTCCGTTTCCGACCCCAGAGCGGCGATACTGAAAAGCGCGGTAAAAAGTCTGTCCGAAGAAAAGCATATGGAAAAAGAATACTCCTTATACAGAAAGATAGAACGCCTCGCTCCCGAAGTAATCGCAAAGGAGCGAAGGATATACAAGGGCGTTTCGGCAAATATCGATTTCTACAGCGGCTTCGCTTACAGTATGCTTCAGCTTCCTCCCGAACTCTATACGCCTATTTTTGCTATCGCGAGAATCTCCGGCTGGTCTGCACACCGTATCGAGGAGTTGCTTGTAGCGGGAAAGATCATTCGTCCCGCATACCGCTCCGTTCAGGAACACAGAGACTATATGCCTATGTCGGGCAGATAACCACAGGAGATAAGATATGACACTAAAAGAAGCTGCCGAATGCCGTCACACAGTCCGCAAATATAACGACCGCAAAATACCAAATGAAATTGCAGACAAGCTTACCGAAAGGATCACTGCCGGCAACGAAAAATTCGGACTTGACATGAAACTGATAACCGAAAACACAGACGCTCTCGGAGCTGCTGTAAAGCTCGTCCTTTCCAAGGGAGTGCGGAACTACATCGTACTGGCGGGAAAGAACGCTTTGAATACTGAGGAAAAGCTCGGTTACTGCGGTGCAGACATTATGCTTTTTGCCCAGACTCTCGGACTGAATTCATGGTGGATCGGCGGAACTTTCAGCAAAAACGGGGTAAGGAAAAATGCTCCCGAAGCTGAAAAAATTACCGGTATAATTGCTGTCGGGTACGGTGAGGTACACGGCGCTCCTCATAAGTCCAAACGTCCGGAAGATGTGAGCAAATATGACGGAACAGAACCCGAATGGTTTGCAAACGGTGTAAAGACCGCTCTGCTTGCCCCTACCGCCCTCAACAGACAAGCTTTCTTTATTAAAGGAAACGGAAGTAAAGTATCTTTATCATACAAAAGCGGGGTACTTTCGGATACGGACATGGGCATTGTAAAATATCATTTTGAGATTGGCGCAGGTAAAGAAAACTTTGAATGGATATAAGTTGAGGAGGATAATATTATGTTTGAGGTCAGGGAACAATTTTATCTTGACGGCAAGCCTTTTCGCATAATTTCGGGTGCAATACATTATTTTCGCACCGTCCCCGAATACTGGCGGGATCGCATGGAAAAGCTGGTGAATATGGGGTGCAACACTGTTGAGACTTATATTCCGTGGAATTTCCACGAGCCTAACAAAGGCGAATTCCTGTGGGACGGTACACGGGATATCTGCCGCTTTATTGAAACAGCAAAAGAATTGGGTCTTTATATGATAATCCGTCCGTCCCCATACATATGTGCGGAATGGGAGTTCGGCGGACTTCCGGCATGGCTCCTGAAAGACAGAAATATGCGGCTTAGATGTTCGTACAAACCGTATCTTGATGCGGTAAATGACTACTACAGCGTTCTTATCCCGAAGCTTGTCCCCTATCAGATCGACAATGGCGGCAACATTATTCTTGTTCAAATTGAGAACGAGTACGGCTACTACGGCAACGATACCGCATACCTTGAATTTTTGCGGGATACTATGCGTGGGCTTAGAATAACCGTTCCGTTTGTGACCTCGGACGGTCCTTGGAGCGAGCCTATTTTTAAATCCGGCATGGTCGAGGGCGCGCTGCCAACGGGAAATTTCGGCTCTGCCGCAGAATGGCAGTTCGGACAGATGAAGCAGTTCATGGGCGATGGAAAGCCGCTAATGTGCATGGAATTCTGGAACGGCTGGTTCGATGCATGGGGCGAGGAACAC
>CAMWRN010000328.1 GCA_947176675.1 uncultured Clostridia bacterium
TCCGACGAGATCAATACGGTTTCGGGAGTGCCCAACGTTCCAATTTCGGAATTTCCCAGTTCTACACCGCTGCATCTCGCAACTTCGGCGGCTTCCGCAAGTACGGCAATTTCTTCCGACTCGGCTTCCATTTTGCCGAATTCTGCGGCTTCGGAAAGCAGTTCGGATTCTTCGACATCTGTAACGTCAGGATCGGCAAGCTCCGCAGCGGAGACCACAGGCTCTCTTGACACCCAAACAAGCACTTTGGGAACCCCTTCCGCTTCTGATCTGGCTCGTCCCTACAGCTATAGGTTTCTCGATGAAAAACATACCTACATTTACGACGAAATAATCAAGGCTGCAGAACAGTACAGCAGTTCCATAACATTTGCTTCTGACAAAGATATAACCTCAGAGGATTACTGCGATGTTTACCAGATCATCTACGACGACGAACCATCGCTGTTCTATATTGACAAAAAAATGCAATACGCCGTTAATTCTTCTACCAAACGGCTTGCAAGCTCAAAAATGTTTTACAAGTACGGCAGCAGCGAGATATACAAAATGCAGAGCGAAATAGACACTGAAGTAAACAAGATACTTGCGATGATAACCTCCGATATGACCGACTATGACAAGGTCAAGCTTTTCAACGACGTTCTGGCTTCTACCGTAGTTTACGATGAGACCGCAGCTAATTGCCGCGATATATACGGAGTTTTTGTTGACAAAAAGGCTATATGCGGGGGCTTTTCAAAAGCTTTCTCTTACCTTTGCAGCAAGGCGGGCATAGAGACCGCCGCCGTTACAGGCGACGCGGACGGTCAGCCTCATATGTGGAACAAAGCTAAAGTAGACGGAAAATGGTATAACGTGGACGTTACATATGCGGTATCCAATTCCACTGAGGGAAATTATGTAAGATACGATTATTTCTGCGTCCCCGACGAGATGCTGGCGGAAAGCAGGACCATTTACGAGCAGAGCTACAAGTATCCGGAAGCAGTTTCTGACGACTGCAGCTATTTTGTAAAAAATGGTCTTGTTGCCGAAAACTGGACAGAAGCACGGATAATTCTGCGCGACCAGCTTATTGAATGTTCAAGGAATAAAATTTCTCCTGTACAAGTGAAATGCTCTGACAAAAAGGTTTACGAGGAAGCAATATTCAATCTGTTTGATAATACCAGCAAACAAGCCTTGGATATTTACGATGAAGCTTATGAATCTGCTGTAAACAAGTACAACAGCTCGGTAGTAAACTTCAGCTACGACGCTACATCAATGGTTATAAAGCTTTTCCCCGAATATAACTGACAGCCTTTTAGAACTGCTGCATAAAAGCTGTACAGCAAACAACTCCGACAATTGTTAATACTTAATGTCAGCCGCATGGTTCCGGACATTGTCATACCGAGACTTTGCCGCTGCGTTCGGGAGGCACAGTATTTGAGAAAACTTAAATATACGGCAGCCGCACTCATGATTTGCATTCTCATGTCGGGCTGCTCGGACGATCAAAATGTTGAATATCACGTTTATTCAAACGGAGTCCTGCTTGATTCGAGTACGATTACACCTGCCGAAGGTTCAAAAAACAACTCCGCAGATTTTTACATTCCCGAAGGAATGGTCACGGATTATTACAAAACCTATGCGCTTACCGATGAGGAACGCAGGATCTACAATGAAACAGTAAAGAATCTCGGCAGACTTAAGGAAACCGTAACTCTGCCTGTGGATTCCAATATATACAGCCGTATCCTTGAGACTATACGATTGGAACAGCTTTCTTTCAATCATATTTCCACGTGGCGGCTCGACTATGCTACCGATAAACAGGAATTTGTGGTAAATTTTTTTTATAGGCTGACTACCGACGAAATAAGCAGCATGAATATAGCGGCCGAAAGAGCTGCAAAGGAGATAATAGCGCAGCTTACTCCCGAAATGGACGACTATGAAAAATTGAAATTTTTTCATGATTATCTTGTCCTCAACTGCGACTCAGACACCGAAGACGAATACGCCGACACTATCTACGGCGCACTCGTTCGGAAGAAAGCTCTGTGTGAAGGCTATACGAAAGCTTTTTCCTACCTCTGCAATCTTGTGGGAATAGAGAACGTCATTGTTACGGGAGAGACCTATGTCCGCCATATGTGGAACATGGTAAAGCTGAACGGGAACTGGTATCATGTTGATGTAACATGGGATAAGCCCGATGACAAGCTTCATGAGGAGTATCCCGATGTTATCCTTTATCAGTACTTCATGGTCACTGATTCGGTAATAAAAAACAACCACACTATCGTTTCCTATCCTGCCGAACCTCCCAAAGCCTACGGTACTGAGGAAAACTACTTTGTCCGCGAGGGTGCGGACGTTACCTCCGAGGACGGACTACTTACCGCTGCGGAAAACGCTATCATGGGCGCGGTAAAAAGCAGAAAGACCAGCGCAATGATAAAGTTTTCCACGACCGATCTGTATCTGTCGTCACTTGCTTACCTCGGCGACGAGGAGCTTTTCACCCCGGTAATAGAGCGTGTGAAAGCGGAGTGCGGAGAAAACATAGAGCTTCTCTGGACAGATTATTACGGTCAGTACCGTATACTCACATTTATAATTAATTATGAAAATTAAAACCGTCTTTCCGTTAAATGAAAGACGGTTTTATTGTAGCTTGATGCGGAAAATGCCGTGAAATCTATAAAAAGCCTATTTAAGCCGCGTAAAATCACCATTTAACGTAAGCGAAAAATTTTGTGAATCTTGAAACTGAGAAATTTTTAAGATAAAATTATTTGGTGAATTTAGATTATCTCTTTAGAAGTTCTTATATGTCGGTATAGCGT
>CAMWRN010000329.1 GCA_947176675.1 uncultured Clostridia bacterium
TCTGTATACAGTCTGTCAATTGAGATATAAGGATAAAGTAGATTATTATCATTATAAATGTCAAAAAGCACTTGATGAGGCTATGCAAACTCACGAAATGAAACTATACGATAAAGTCATAAAAGAAATGGCAAATAGAATATATAAAATGTATTTAAAATATTGTGAGGAGGTTTCCGATAATGGCAAACATAACTCCTCGGAAGAATAAAGACGGCTCAACTTCTTTTCTTATCCGCGTTTATGTGGACGAAAACAGCAGCGGCAAGCAGAAGTTTAAATCCATGACGTGGAAACCGCCTGCGGGAATGGCTGAAAAGAAAGCGCAAAAGGAACTCCAAAAAACCGCTGCGCTCTTTGAAGAGCAGGTCAAAAAGGGGCTTGTTGCTTTTGATGGCAACACAACCTTTGCGGAATATTCAACAGAATGGATAAAACACGCCTCAACATCGGGACTGGCGGCGCGTACTCTTGAAAACTATAAAGACCTGCTCCGTCGGATCAATGCGGGTATCGGTCATATACGGCTTTCAAAGCTTGAAGCGCGGCACATAAAGGAATTTGAAGCACAATTGCTTGAAACGGGTTCAAAGCGTGTCGGCGGCTATGCTGTTGACAACGGTTTTTCCGATATGCTGAAAAGTACAGGACTCTCCAAAGCTGAAGCGGCTCGACGTTCGGGTGTTTCAGCTTCTACAATAAGCGCAGCTTGCAACGGCAAACACATTCAGATCGATATTGCGGAGAAGCTTGCCGTTGTTTTTGGAACAGATCCCGAAAAGTTTTTTAAATTTCACAAGGTATCGGCGGCACTTTCCGATAAGACCGTACTACATCATCACAGGCTTATTTCCCGCATACTTTCCAGTGCAAAGCGAGAACGGCTTATACCCTTTAATGTTGCTTCGGAGCATATGCAACCGCCAAAAGTACAGCGCAAAGAGGCAAAATACCTTGATGATGAACAGGCGCGGCGGCTTGTTGACCTGCTTTTTAGTGAAGAGGATATACGAATAAGAACTGCTATTTTACTTTCGTTGTATACTGGCGTTCGCCGTGGTGAGCTTTGCGGATTGGAATGGAAAGACATTGATAGCGAAAGAGGAATAATCAACGTTGTCAGAGCCTCACAGTATCAGCGGGACAAGGGGGTTGTTACCGTCCCGACCAAAAATGCAAGCAGCGAAAGAGCTATAAAAGTACCTAAAATCGTTTTTGACATTCTGGAGGAATACAAAGAGTATTATAATAGCCTCCGTGAACAGTTCGGGACGGCTTGGACTGAAACCGATCGTATTTTTGTGCGCATAGATAAAGCACCCGGCAAGCCAATTAACCCCGATACAATAAATTTTTGGCTTGACAGCTTTATTAAGAAGAACGGACTTGAACATTTTACGCCTCATAGCTTACGGCACACATTTGCCACTCTGCAAATTTCCGCAGGCGTACCGATACGGGTATTACAGGCAAGGACTGGACACTCACAGGCTTCAACGCTGGTCAATATATACAGCCATGCTATAAAGTCAGCTGATGAAGCGGCAACAGAAGCCCTTGACAATATGCTGACACCGACCAATTACCACAAGGAGCAGGTTATAGCCGATACGCCGCAAATCTCAAATAAAAAAGCTGTTATGTAACAGAAAACGGATATGCCCGATACTATGAGCATATCCGTTGTATTTTGCTTAACTTATTATAACTTGTTCTGTATTATTGTAGCTTTACGTTTCGCAACTTGAACAAAAGTTGAACATTTGCCGATTTCAGGACAAAACAATAAGCCGTCCGAGAGTCATCAAACGGCTTAAATACATGGTGCGCCTGACAGGAGTCGAACCTGCGACCTTCAGAGTCGGAGTCTGACGCTCTATCCAACTGAGCTACAGACGCAAATTGCTGTTGGACTGCCCAGTCCAACAGTAATTATTATAACACATTAGTTTGAAATATTCAACTTTTTTCCTTTATTTACATTAATGCTCGTGCCGGAAAAATAGTTGATAACCTGCTTGCCCTTTGCAGACTGTTCAAGCTTGTCGCGAAGTTCCTCGCGCATTTTTCCAAGTCTGTCGTAAGCCGCCGCATCGTCTTCAAGAATTTTTTTTCTTAACTCACGGACACGATCTATCTTCTCTTGAAGCTCCAAAAGCTCTCCATTGAGTCCGCCGATGTCCTCAAACTTCATAAGCCTGTTCAACTTATCCTGATGTTCAATGGACTGCTCGCTAATGTACTGTTTAATGTCCAACGAAATACCGTCCATAGCGGTAATAATGCTCTGACGCTCTGCAAGAAGTTCTCCCACGCCATCAATGTCCTCATACAGCATACGGTTTGTGATTTCGCTGTAACGTTCCATTTCATTGATCTTTCTGTCAACAAGATTCAAAAGCGGTTTATTATTCATTACAGCGCCTCCTTGAAAGTGTTAAAAACCCTTTGACGCCTCTGCAAAAGCGTCGCGTATCTCCTGAAAAAACGGGATCAGCTCTTTCAGTATACCCGCATCTTTTTTTACATTTGCTTTTGTAAGACTTTCGCGGAAATACTGATACATCGCTGCAAGACTTTTTGAAATTTCGTATTTTTCCTTGAGGTGAGAGTCAAGAGTGTCCACAATATCCAGTACACGGATTATAGAGTTATGAGCTTTTGGGATACTCGGCTCTTCCTCAATATAGTAAACAGCTTTATTAAGTTCGGTTATGGCTTTGTCATAAAGTGCAACTACCAACTGTCCGGGCGTCATTGTCGTAACACTCTGCTGCATAAACTTCTGATAGGGATTTTGCTGCATTATGACTTCATTCCTTTCAACGGTATACGCTCATAT
>CAMWRN010000330.1 GCA_947176675.1 uncultured Clostridia bacterium
AACAATAAACTTCCTTTTTCTCGCTAAAATGGGCCTGCGCAACACCGTTGTGGGAGACGGCCTTCCCATGCTGGTGACTCCCTTTAACATATTCCTGTTCAGACAGGTTTTCGTAAGTCTACCCGACGATGTTTATGAAGCAGCACAGCTTGACCACTGCGGTCCTGTAAAATACTTTTTTACAATGGTACTGCCAATGTCCAAAACCGTTGTGGCAACGGTAAGCGTGTTTACATTTTTAAACGTGTGGAACGACTATCTCTGGCCGTCGCTGGTGTTCACATCAAGCGATCTGCTTACAGCTCAGATAGGACTTAATTCTATTACTTCAAACGACAACACGACAATGGGTCAGACGCTTGCGGTAATTACGCTTATCACAATTCCGGTCATCATTATTTATTCGCTGTTCTCGAAGCAGATCGTCGAGGGCGTTGTATCAACAGGTTCTAAGGAGGGTTAATTATGAGTTACATTCAGTTAAAAAATATATGCAAGAAATATCCCAATGCGGAGAAAAATTCCGTTACCGATTTTAATCTTGAGATAAACGAAAAGGAGTTTATTGCCTTTGTAGGTCCTTCCGGCTGCGGAAAGTCCACCACCCTTCGAATGATCGCAGGCTTTGAGGATATTACAGGCGGAGAGCTTTATATCGACGGAAAGCTTATGAATCAAGTCCTGCCGCGTGACAGAGGTATCGCAATGGTTTTCCAGAACTATGCGCTTTATCCTCACATGACGGTGGAGAAAAATATTTCCTACGGTCTGAAAAATATGAAAGTACCCTCCGACGAGATAAAACGCAAGACCGACTGGGCGGTAAAAATTCTCGGTCTTGAGGAGTACCGCTACAGAAAACCGAAAAATCTTTCGGGCGGTCAGCGGCAGAGAGTTGCTCTCGGTCGCGCGATCGTCAAGGACTCAAAGGTTTTCCTTATGGACGAACCGCTGTCCAACCTTGACGCAAAGCTCAGAGTAAGCATGAGAAATGAGATAAGCAAGCTGCACAGAGAGCTTGGCAGCACAACTATCTATGTTACTCACGATCAGGTTGAAGCAATGACTATGGCGGACAGAATAGTCATTATGAAGGACGGTATTGTCCAGCAGGTCGGCAAGCCTCTGGAGCTTTACGAGCACCCCGCAAATAAATTTGTTGCAGGCTTTATCGGTTCACCACAGATGAATTTCTACAATGTTCAGATCGACAAAAACACCGTGAAATTTGAAAGCGGCGAGACTATGCCCCTGCCCGAAAATATCATATCAAGGCTTGAGGGCAAAACGAAAGACCTTATCCTCGGCATAAGAGGCGAGGATATCAAGCTGGAAAGCCAGAATATCGAGCTTTACAAGGAAACCAAGCAGAGCGCTGTCGTTGAAAATACCGAGGTCATGGGAAATGAAAACAATCTGTATTTTAACTTTGGAGGCGCACCCACTGTTGCAAGAGTTTCAAAATACGAGATAAGCCAAATAGGCGATAAAATTGACTTTGTGTTCGTTCCGTCGAGGATACATTTCTTTGACAAGACAACGGAAGAATGCCTGTTCTGATAAAAGGAGAAGTGCGGCTATGCAGAAAATACATCTTAAATCGCCTAAAGGCTGGATAAACGATCCTAACGGTTTTATATACTACAACGGTGAATATCATCTTTTTTATCAGCACTTCCCGTATGCTCCCGTATGGGGAAGAATGCACTGGGGTCACGCGGTAAGTAAGGATATGACAAACTGGGAGCACCTTGATACTGCTCTTTTCCCAACTAAAACAGACGACTGCGACGGCTGCTTTTCGGGAAGCGCGATCGAGCATGACGGACAGCTGCATATTCTTTACACAGGCGTAAGATACGAGCAGCCAGACCCCGAAAACATTAACTGCTGTCGTAACGACGGCTTTGTTTCCGCACAGCTGCACACCTCCTCGGCAGACGGTTACTCTTTCGATAATTTTAAAGGAAAGACTACAGTTGTTCCTCAGTTGGAAAATCCTGAGCTCGGCTGCAAGACCCATACCCGCGATCCCAAGGTATGGAAAGGTTCGGACGGTAATTTTTACATGGTACTCGGAACTACTGTAAATTCCATCGGCAGACTGCTTTTTTACAAAAGCGAAAATCTTATCGGCTGGGAGTATGTTAATTCCGCTTCAAATCCCAATTACGGCTGGATGTGGGAGTGTCCCGATTATTTCAGAGCAGGTGATTCCGACGTGCTTATCTTCTCGCCTATGGGAATAAAGGAGGGAAATCAGGCAGTGTGTGTATTGACCGAATTTGATGAAAGTAACTGTGAGATGAAAATTCCCGATAGCTTTCAGTTTCTGGACTATGGTCTCGATCTGTACGCACCCCAGAGTACGCTTGACAGCGAGGGCAGAAGGACGGTCATTGCATGGCTCAGAATGCCAGAGCCTATGGATAACGGTACTATCGGTATGTTTTGCATCCCCCGCATATGCGAGGTGAAAAACGGTCACATATATTTCAGACCGCACCCCAATGTAAGAAGCAGGTTCACGAGAAAAATAAATTCTCCCGAAAAAACATACATGATAAAAGCAGAGCTTGCTGAGGACGAAACGATAAATGTCGGCGGATTTATCGTTCAAAGAAAAAACGGCAGGATAGTTACCGACAGGAGCGGAGTTATACGTGGGCACAATGAGCTTAAAACCATCTGTGAAACTCCTGAATTAAAGGACGGTTATTCCGTTGAAATATACGCCGACGAAAATATTATAGAGGTTTTTGTTAATGACGGAGAATATGTTATTACAAATACGGTATACGATCTGACGGATAAAATTTCATACAATGAAAA
>CAMWRN010000331.1 GCA_947176675.1 uncultured Clostridia bacterium
GTGCAGGAGGGTGCAAGGCTCCTTCGCGAAAACAAGGTCGATTTTATTCTTGCGGTGGGTGGCGGCTCGGTCATAGACTGCTGCAAAATCGTTTCCGCACAGGCAAAGCTGGACGAGGACATCTGGGAAATGGAGACCGTGAAAAAGGTTTTCCCAACAGAATTTGTCCCAATGGGAGCAATAGTTACCGCCTCTGGAACAGGCTCGGAAATGAACGCAGGAGCAGTAATCACAAACGAGGACAAAAAAATCAAGTGCGGACTTTTCGGCGCGCAGGCGGACTTTGCTTTCCTCGACCCAATGTACACAATGAGTGTGCACTTTAAGCAGGTCATTTCGGGAGCGTTCGACACTCTCAGCCACGCTATGGAAACATATTTCGGCAAGCCCGATGAGAATAATCTCTCTGACGATCTCAGCGAAGCGGTGATGAGAAGCGTTATAAAAAATATGCGTATTCTTATGAAAAATCATGACGATTACGAAGCCCGCAGCGAGCTTATGTGGGCGTCCTCAATGGCGGAAAACGGAATACTGAAAATCGGCAAAATAACGGATTTTCAGGCGCACCAAATTGAGCACCAGCTTGGCGCGTACACCGACTGCAATCACGGTCAGGGACTTGCGGTTATCCACCCTGTTCTGTACCGTCACATCTACAAAGACGGCGTTTCACGCTTTGCGAGATTTGCCGAAAATGTGTGGAAGATCGCAGGCAACGGAAGCGCCGAGGAGACTGCTCTTGCGGGAATTAAGGCTCTTGAAAGCTTCATAAAGGAAGTGGGACTTCCTGCAGCGTTCACCGAAATGGGAATACCAAAGGATACCGATTTTAAGGCGATTGCGGATTCAACAAATATTACCGCAGGGTGCTGCAAGAAGCTTACACATGAGGAAATTTTGGAAATCCTTGAGGAATGTATCTGATGAAAAAATTAGCCGCGCTTTTAACAAGCATTGCAATTACGGCAGGACTTTCCGCCTGTTATTATGAATCAAGCGTTGTTCAGACAGACCCGTCTGAAGAGGACATTTTTATGGAAATAACAATTACCGTGGATAGAAATATAGTCCTTGACGGAGTTCTTTTTTACAACGAGACTGCCCGAGCGTTTGCCGATATGCTGCCGCTCACGGAGCAGCTTTGGTACCCTGCCGAGGGATTTGCAAAGGCGTTTAATCTGCCCGATGAAATCCCCGACGTATATGAACGCACAAGGAATTACGAGGTTGGAGGGCTTGCATACTGGTATGAGGGACCGTCCGTGGCTGTCTTTTACAGCGACCGTCTTGACCGCACCGTTGTACCTGTTGTTAATATCGGCAGGATAACATCGGACGTTGAAATTTTTGAAGAATATCACGATATGATAACTATCGAGAAAAAGGAGGAATTACCCCAATGAAAAAATTAGCAGCAATTTTTATGAGCATTATTATGGCGGCAGGCTTTTCCGCCTGCTCAAATGACGGCGATACCGTCACCGAAACACAGCCTGCAACTACAGCGGAAAGAACCGAGGAGCAGAGTGCAGGTACAGAATTAATTCAAGAGGGAAAAAATCTTGTGGTGTACTTTTCCGCCTCGGGCAACACCAAAAATGCGGCGGAGCTTATCGCTGCCGAGACAAACGCGGATATGTTTGAACTGATACCGAAAGAACCCTACTCATCGGCAGACCTGAACTACTCCGACGACAGCAGCCGCGTCGTTTACGAGCACGACCACGAGGAAGCCCGCAATATCGAGCTTGAATCCACCACCGTGGAAAACTGGGAAAGCTACGAAACCGTTTTTATCGGCTACCCGATCTGGTGGCACATTGCCGCATGGCCCGTGGACAGCTTTGTCAAGGCTAACGATTTTTCGGGCAAGACCGTTATTCCGTTCTGCACCTCCGCAAGCTCCGAACTGGGCGAAAGCGGTACGCTCCTTGCGGAAATGGCAGGTACTGGCAACTGGCTTGAGGGCAGGAGATTTTCGTCCCGCGTCTCCAAGGAAGAAGTCCAGAATTGGATAGAAGGTCTGGGAATTACCGTTTCCGCTTCTGTCGATGAAACGACTGCTGAGGTCACTGAGGAAACCACCGTTCCGGAAACAGAGACCGAGACGGAAACCGCATCCGAAACAACAGCTGAGGAAGTCACAACTGCCGCTGAAACTACAGTTACAACTACTGCTGCAATTACAACAGCAGCGACTACAGCAGCAACCACAGCGGCGACAACTTCTGCAACTACAACAGCGGCAGCAACCGATGCATCTACCGTTACCGACCCTCCGACAAATGGCGGAAAAACCCTTATCGCCTACTTCTCATGGTCGGGAAACACCGTTACCATGGCGAATACTATAGCCGACAAAACGGGCGGCGAACTGTTTGAGATAGTCCCCGTAACGCCGTACCCCACGGAGTATACGCCCTGCACCGAGGTTGCACTTGCTGAGAGGGACAGCAACGCACGTCCCGAAATAAAAAATCTGCCCGCTTCGATTGATGAGTACGACACTATCCTTATCGGCTACCCGATCTGGTGGCATACTGCACCCATGATAATAGGCACATTCCTTGAAAATTACGACCTGACGGGCATTGAGGTTTACCCCTTTACGCAATCCGCTTCTATGGACGTGGAGCAGTTTGAAAATTCCATGGAATTTGTCCGCGGCTGTGCGGGTAACGGAAACGTCCACAACGGACTGTTTGCAGACGCTTTCGACAAGGCGGCTATTGAGGAATATCTGAAAAATAACGGGCTTACAGATTAAAGTGAGTTTATGAACAGACCATATATTATATGC
>CAMWRN010000332.1 GCA_947176675.1 uncultured Clostridia bacterium
TTCAAACATATTGTACACCAGTATTCCCGCACGAGCAATGTAGAATATCAGCCACATGATAACGTAAGCGGTTTTTCTTGATTTTATCGGAAACTTATAAGACATAACGCCCACAAGGCAGCTTGAAATTACTACGGCAACGATATTTATCGCGGCGTAAACCGTAAATTTGTCCATCGGAAGAATATTGGCAAGCTTTCCTGAAGCGGCGTAGGCAAGAATGTTTGCAAGCGGAAGAATAAGCAATGGAACGGTTGCAAGCGCATAGTTTTTCTTTTTGGCGCGGACGTACATAAGCGATACGGCGGAGATCAGAAGAAATATTGCCGTACATTCGATAAGCATATCGGCGTTGCTCCTTTCATGTTATTCCGAAACGTGTGTAAGTATATAGTCGGAAAACTTTTCGTAGTATTCTTCTTTAAGACGTATCCCGTTAAGCTCGGCTGCGGAAGATGGCAGCTTACCATCGTTTCCTTTGAAATCCGTACTTACGTCCAAGTAACATACCCGCATTTTATCGGCAAATTTCAGCAGAAGCGAATTATACAGATCTATGTCGGTGTTTGAAGCTATCATGCCCTCTGTTTCCGCAGGTACCGGCAGAAGTGAGATAAGGTAAATTTTTGCCTCGTTGCTGCTTTTTGCGATATCGTCGATAAACGCTTCGAGACTGTCAAAAAGGTCGGAATTGTCAATATCAGCTAAATCGTAAAGTCCGACCATTATGTAAATTTTTCTCGCATTTTTTCTTTGAACAGCTTCGGCAATGCTGCTTTGCTCATCGTTTTCAGATAGGATAAGCGTACTGAAATTGTTAAGCCGTATTGAGTCCGACAGCAGCATATTTTTGGGATCGGCAAATCCGTAATCGGAAAGTCCCGCCAAAGCGTTGCTTCCTATAAAAACTGCGTCGTCGTAATAGTCGACATCTTTTTTCTCGCTTTTCGGAACAGGATTGATAAAATTATTATCTCGTCCCACAGGGTCTATATAAACCACCGATTTGGAATGATCGTCCAGCATTTCCTCGGTGATCTCAAAATCTTCTTTCATATACATGGTAAAGCAAACCGCAAAGCTCGCAATAATAAACAATACTATAAACGAAATACGGAATTTCGCTTTTTTCTTTTCACGCTGAGTTATTTTCATTTGGAGCGCTCATCCTTTCATCAACTATTAATATTATACAATACCGATCACAAAAATGCAACCTATATGGCGACATTTTCAATTATTTCATACCGAATGTCTTTTTATTCCTATAAATTACTTGAAAATACGTCAAAATTGTGATACAATGGTTTTATGTAAATTTTTTGGAAGCGGAAGCTTCTTTAAGAAACCGAGGTCGTTTTAGGTATGCCTGTTTTAAAGTCAAAAAATAAATCGCTTAATCCTGCTGCAACTATAGTGCTTAGCTTTGCGGCGGTCATAGCAATAGGTTCTGTTTTACTGATAATGCCTTTTTCATCTGCTGACGGAAGCTTTACAAACCCTCTAACCGCTGTTTTTACTGCGACTTCCGCGACTTGCGTTACGGGTCTTGTACTGGTAGATACAGGAACTTACTGGAGTGTTTTTGGTCAGATAGTCATACTGCTTATGATACAGATAGGCGGACTCGGATTTGTTACTTTGGTCTCGTTTTTTAACTTTCTGATAAGGAAAAAAATGGAGCTGCGTTCAATACAAGTTGCTTCTGAGTCCGTGAACACATCGGGATTTTCCGACGTTAAGCTGTTGGTAAGATATGTTATCGGAATATCTGTGATATGCGAACTTATAGGCGCGGCTTTGCTTGCAACGGTATTTGTGCCCGAGTACGGTTCGTACGGAGCATATATTTCCATATTTGTGGCTGTATCGGCATTCTGCAATGCGGGCTTCGATATAGTCGGAGCTGTTGACGCGCCTTATTGCAGCCTGACTTCATTTTCGGATAACCCCGTGGTAATGACAGTCGTACCGCTGCTTATAATAGCGGGAGGTTTGGGATTTTTGGTATGGATGGACATAATCGGTTTCCGTAAAAAAAAGAAGCTTACTCTTCAGTCTAAGATAGTGCTGATCTTTACGCTTATACTTATTGCCGTCGGAACTCTTCTCACGCTCATTGCCGAATGGAAAAATCCCTTGACACTCGGAAACATGAACTTCGGAGGGAAGCTTGTAAACAGTTTTTTCCATTCAGTCTCTCTAAGGACGGCGGGGTTCAATACGGTTGATGTTGCGTCTATGTACTCGATAACGAAGCTGATCTCGGTATTCCTTATGTTCATAGGAGTTGCTCCCGGTTCGACGGGCGGAGGTATAAAAATAACGACCTTTGCGATAATCATTATGACGGTTGTGAGCGTTGTCAAGAATAAAGAGGACACCGTTATAATGAACCGAAAGATTGACAAGGAATCGGTCTACAAGTCTCTTGCTATCATAATTCTTGCTGCTCTCGTTACAAGCGTGTCGGGAATAATATTGTTTTATGCCAATGCGGGAGCAGATGTGTCGGGTATCGACGCTGCGTTTGAGGCGGTGTCGGCTATATCAACGTCGGGCATAAGCGTTGGAGTTTCTGCTGTAAGTGGTTTGTTTTCGCGGATAATTCTATGCCTGACAATGTTTATAGGACGTGTGGGACCTGTTTCATTTGCGATTTCACTGTCGGTCAAAAAGGATCGCAGAAGCAAGAACGAGGTTTACCCTGAGGGAAAGATGATGGTCGGTTAAAATCTGTTGTATATGAAAGGACATTTTATGCCTGATTATTCTTTTGAAAAGCTTCGGAACGAGAT
>CAMWRN010000333.1 GCA_947176675.1 uncultured Clostridia bacterium
CATATATGCAGTCTCTGTCCGAGCAGCTGTCGAAAACACGCTGAACTTCAATGCAAACCGCTTCCTTGAAGCAGTTGTTTTTGTCGCTCATATAAATCCTCCTATGAAAAAATTAAAGTATTAAAACTTCAATATATACTATTCACAGGGCGGGAAAAAAGTTACAAAATCAGGTGTTTTTGTCTGTCTGGTGAAATTCCTTAAGGTTGCCTATCTTCTCATTGCGCTCGTCCAGCACCTTTTCCACGTCTGTCCATTCAAGTCCCCGATCAACTGCAAGTACCATTACATGGTACAGAAGATCATTTATTTCGTTCATAAGCTCGTTGTTATCGCCATTTTTTGCGGCAATAATGGTCTCGGAGGCTTCCTCTCCGATTTTTTTGCAAATTTTGTCAACACCCTTTTCAAAAAGATAGCAAGTGTAGGACTTTTCGGGGGCTTCTCCCCTGTCGAATGCTGCCTTGCGTGCTTTGATGACCTCAAAAATTTCGTGGTATACTGTCATTTCTTAACTTCCTTTCACTTCATTTAGATTTATTAGCTTCATACTGTCCATATCCAGCTCACGGTAATAGCAGTTGTTTGCAACACCATTATAGCTTGTATGGCAGATATTTCCTTTATCGGGCGTGACTTGGTACACAAGAGAATTCTGCTCGCAGTTCACGAAAATGCGGTTCACCGTAAAGGTGTTCCCCGACTCCGCTCCCTTGAACCACAGCTTGTTTCGTGACGTACTCCACAGCACAAGCTTTTTTTTGCGGACGGTCTCCAAAAAAGCCTCCTCGTTTGTGTAGGCTATTAAAATTACCTCCTTTGTAATAGTATTCTGCACGGCGACGGGAATTACCTTGTTTTCTACCGCCATGCCGCTGATTTTGTTCCAGTCAAGCATCAGCTTGTCTGTTTCTTCTATCATTCCCATGTTAAACCTCCTTGCTAAGCGCTTTATTTATCAAATCAATTTTTTGTTGGTCATTTTTATTTTTTACATTTTTTCTGTATCCGTCATTCAAAGATGCTGTGTACACCTTTAAATAGTCCTGCAAATCAAGCAGCAGATAACGAACGCCGCTTTCCTCCGTAATAGGGATTTTCTCCACGTCAACACCCGCAAAGGGAGCTAAGCTTTCCAAAGAAGCAAACGCAACGCGCAGCCCGTTTTTCTCAAAGGCGTGTTCGTGAACGTCGTAAAGGGTGTACCCATTTTCCAACATTATATCGGCAACGCTGTCCCACCTGTCGTTCAAAAATTTTTCGGGGATAAGCACGTCAATATCGTCCGCATTAAGGTCTGTTCGTAACCTTTGCTCCAGTCCCAAAGAGCCAAACAATAACGGAACTACACTCAGATTTTCGTTCAAAGCCTTTGCGATATGTAAAAAATTATTTTTCATATCAAGCATCGGCTTGTCTGTTTCTTCTATCATTCCAATTATAATTCTACTTTGATTTTAATAATCAATAAATTATTACAGCCTGCTGAACTTCAAGCAAATGCTTTTTAAATCCATATCCAACAAAATATTCCGAATCAATAACGTCGTCGGACACTTCTTCTCCCCTATAAAAAGGCGGACAAGGATTTAATACTGCGCCTTTATTCGCCATATTCATGATTTCCTTTGTAACCTGACAATTTCCGAAATCGCCGATAATATCGTACGGCAGAGAATCGGTACATATAATATCCTTGCCTTTGACAGCCTCTCTGATATTGCAATATGTCCTTAAGCCATCAATCTCATATCCTTTTGCACAGCAATGCTCCAGTTCAAATCCCATAACATTGGCTGCTTCTTTCCAAGCAAGACCTATGTTTCCGTTTTTGCCGCAGAACAGATATTTGTCTTTTGTAAAATCGTCTCTGATTTTTGAAAGCGCATACATATCGGACAAAATTTCACATGGGTGATTTATGTCTGTCATGGCGTTGATAACGGGAACAGCAGAGTATTTCGCAAGTGCTTCAAGCACGCTGATATTTTTATGTCTTGCAATTATAACGTCAGCCCAGTTGTTTAAGTAGCCGCACACATCTTTCAAGTCCTCTTTTTTATCCAGCGTTTCAGTTGGAAACAATATCGGCTGTCCGCCTAATAAATATATACCTTTTTCAAAAGTAACTCTTGTTCTGATACTTGAAGCAGGAAAAAACATAACAACGCTTTTTCCTTTTAAAAAATCCGTATACTTTCCGTTAATCAGCTCATCGGCAATAGAAAAAATATTGTATATATCTTCTTTTTGGCAATTTGTTAATTTTATTAAGTTCATATAAGTATACCTCTTTTGCTATTCGCTTTTCTGTAATTCCCGCAGCAAATAAATCCCCAAGCTCAACGAAAATCCTCCGAGAACAATAAAGAACCCCCAAATCACATTCCAATACGGCGCAGTTACATCAAACATTTTCAATATAAGTTCGTGCCAGAATTCCAGACCAGTTACAATTGCAAACAGGTCAAAAAGCAGATACCCGCCGCAGAAAATATAAATCCACCGCCACCAAAAATTATTTTGCAGAAATGTCACTATTCCACATATGCAAAGTCCTGCAAGAATTCCCATAAGCATATAATAAAATGCGCCTTTGCTTTCCATGATCCCAAGCCAAAAATCCGCATATGATTTTCTGTCGATAAGTCCCCAAATTCTATGCAAATGAAATATCCCGAAAAATATAAATACCCACGGTTCAAACACTTTTATTTTTTTCATTTTTGTACTTTCTTCCTTCTTAGAAATCAGAATTCGTCACCACAGAAATCCCACTTTTGTGTGTA
>CAMWRN010000334.1 GCA_947176675.1 uncultured Clostridia bacterium
TACATGTGTCTTCACTAACGTGTACCATAGTTCATTTGCTTTCCGATCAATTCTCAGAGATATCAATTAAGAAATATTATACCATATTTTCAAAAATCTGTCAACCGGTTTCGTTATTTTTCGACCTTGTCGCAGTAGATGATACCAAGACCGACAGTACTCATGTAGCATCTGCCGTAAACGTTCATGTCGCCGCTTACGAAAACGCCGTTGCCTGTGCCGCCGAACTGGTGGGCGTCATCGTTGACCTGAGACCATGTTTCTCCCTGATCCTCGGACATATAGAGACCGGGCTTATCCGCGTCCATGGGAGTACCCCAAACGTATATAACAAGGGGATCGCCGTCATTTTTGGCTTTTCCAAGACCTACAGCCTCACAGTATTTGATATTTGGAACCATTTCCGCAGTCTTGCCGTAATCCTTTGAAACCAGCAGTCCTGCGCCGTTTGCGATATAGAATGTTCCCTCATTGTGGGGGTCAACACACAGTCTGCGGAAACTGGGGGATACCTGGCTGTTTCTGGTAAATGTTTTTCCGCCGTCAGAGCTTACCGCAATCGAGCTTGCGCTGCCGCAGTACATATAGTCAGCGTTGTTGGGATCGCCTATAAGGTAATTGTCCTGTCCCGCGATGCCTGTTACTTCGTTCCATGTCTCGCCCCAGTTGTCCGTCCAGTAAGCCTTCATAGCGTTTGCAGGACTCCATACAAGCACGCTTCCGTCAGCGTTGAGAGCGACTCTTCCCTGATAGAATTTCTTGCCCGCTTCGGGTGAATTTGTGATCTTGTTCCATGTTTTTCCGCCGTCGGTAGTGTAGGTCAGCAGCATTTCGCTGTCGCTTCCGCCCGCTTTTACCCACAGGTCTCTGTTCTGAGCAGCAATAGTTATGCTTGAGGTTGAACCTATCATGTCCTGATGACGTGTCGCGGGAGTAAAGATATCCTCGTGAACGTATCCGTCATAGTCGCCCACAGCAGTGATGAGAGGGAAGTCCTCCATAGTGATTATGTCAAGCGGAACTGTTTCCTCAATGCCGAGAGAGTCAAAGTAGAACTTGGGAGTTTCGTCCCATATGTTGTCGCAGGAGAAAATACCGTTGCCTGAGTTTACCATTATCCTGTTTGTATCGAACGGATCAAGAGCAAGGCTGCTGCACCAGTGGATAGCGCAGCCCTCTACCCAAGGCATACCGTTGATATCCATTTCCATGCTTTCAAGAACGTTGTGCCAGTTTTTGCCTCCGTCTGTAGAGGTGTAGAACACGTCTCCAAAAGCGCCGTTGGACTGAGCTTTCCACTGACCCGAGGTAACGGCGATAAGTCTGTTGTCATCGTTAGGGTCGATAAGAATGTCACCGAAAGAGTCCACAGTGGGAGAAATGATCTCGGCAGAACCGTCAGTGCCGTACTTATAGATCATGCCCAGCGCACAGTTCCAAGGGCCCTCATTGTTGATATAGCAAACGTAGAGATTTCCCTGACTGTCAAGCTTCATGCGCTGAACCATATGGTCAGTGATGCTGTTTGCAAGCTTTGACCAGCTTGCGCCGCCGTCCTCGGAAACGAACAGGTTGCCGGCTTCGTCGCCTTTTGCGGAAACGGAAGCGTAGATTTTCTGAGTAACTCCGTCCTTAGCTGATGAGGGATCGAAAAGGATAGAGTTTATACCGTTTCCGTTTGAAGTAGTTGTAACAGGAAAGCTTGAAACCGCTTCCCAATTGTAACCGCCGTCGGTGCTTTTTATCATGCCGCCCGTGCGCCCGCCGGCAAAAATAATATTTCCGTTATTTGGATCAACAGCAATTCGCTCGCCGTTTCCGCGTCCCATGCCGTTTCCGTGTACCTTGATCTTGTCGGTAACGTCAACTATTTTCATGGATTTTCCGTAATCCTCGGATATCGCCACAACGGTTTTGCCGTTGCTGAAATAGTCAGTACCGAGAAGCAGGTAGACCTTGTTGGGAGACTGGGGATCATACGCAAGACCGTCGCAGCCCAGCAGACCTCTGTCGTCCGCAGTTACCCAGTAGTTCATAGACGCCCATTTTCCGTTTGTTTCGGGAGTGCGGTAATAAGCTCCGCCAACGTCTGTTCTGGTGTACCAAACGCCTTCTTCGGGAGTGGAAAATACGCCTGTGATAAATCCGCCCCCGCCCACCGAGACCTGACCGTAAGTCCAGTCGGTATTGACAAATCCTCCCGTTACGTCTATCGCGGAGGACATATCTACAGAAGCATTTTCAACTGCCGCTTGTTCTGTTCCCGCAGATGAGGAGTCGGGATTTTCACTGTTTCCGCTGTCTTTGCTACAGCCTGCCAGCAGGGAAGCGCACATCAGCACAGACACCGCTGCCGCCGCAATTCTGCTTAATTTAAGCTTGTTTGATTTTAAAGCCATATGTTTACACCTCAATTTTTACAAAATTATACACAATAATTATACCGTGAATTATTAATAAAGTCAAGCATATTGCCGTTAGTTTATACAAATTTTTTTATGTAATAACAGCAAAATACGTGAAAAATGTCTTGCCGCGCTTGCATTGACATGGAAAGAGTGGTATACTATAATTCAAAATATTTACTTGGAGGAGATTTTATGAGTGACAAAGAACTTCTTGCAGCCGCGGACAAGGCTATGGAAAATGCTTACGCGCCCTATTCCGGTTTTCGCGTGGGAGCAGCGCTGCTTTGTGCGGACGGCAGTGTCTTTACCGGCTGCAATATAGAAAATTCCAGCTATGGGGCGACAAACTGCGCAGAGCGTACTGCGGTGTTCAAA
>CAMWRN010000335.1 GCA_947176675.1 uncultured Clostridia bacterium
CAGTAAGGAAGCGAGGTATTTAGTATGGACATAGAGATGGTAAGACACCTGTCAAATCTTGGCAAACTCAGCTTTACCGACGAGGAGCTGGAAAGGGTCGCTAAGGAAATGACGGGTATTATCGAGATAATGGATACGATAAAGGAGATCGACATTACCTATGAGCCGATCAAAGATAACCACAACGTTTATCTGAACGGTCTGCGCGAGGACAAGGCTATGGATTCTTTCCCTACGGAAAAGATATTGCAGAACGCTGTCAACAGCGAATGTTGCTTTGTTGTACCTAAGGTCGTGGAGTAACTGTACCATATTATAGAGTTTTGAAAGGATGTAAACCGATGGATATTACCGCGCTTAAGATCCGTGATATGCGCTCTATGCTTGACAAAAAGGAAATTTCCGCAGCCGAGCTTACAGACGCTTATCTGGAAAGAATAAATAAGATCGACGGCAGTCTTGAAAGCTATATCACCGTTACGGCGGACGAAGCGAGGACTGCTGCCGCAAAGTCTCAGCAGATTATTGACGGCGGCAATGCAGGCACCCTGACAGGTATTCCTCTTGCTGTCAAGGACAACATCTGCACTGACGGAGTCAAGACTACCTGCGCTTCAAAAATACTGGAAAATTTTGTTCCTCCCTATAACGCCACCGTTATGGAAAAGCTTAATGCGGAGGGTATTGTTATGCTCGGAAAGGTCTCCATGGACGAGTTTGCCATGGGCGGTTCGACTCAGACTTCGGCGTTTAAGAAAACCAAAAATCCATACGATCTGGGCAGAGTACCGGGCGGAAGTTCGGGAGGTTCAGCAGCTGCTGTGGGAGCTTCTCTCTGTGCGGCGGCTCTCGGCTCGGATACCGGAGGATCTATCAGGCAGCCTGCTTCTTTCTGCGGAGTAACTGGTCTGAAACCTACTTACGGAAGAGTTTCTCGTTATGGACTCGTTGCTTTTGCAAGCTCTCTCGACCAGATAGGTCCCGTGGCTAAGGACGCTCATGACTGCGCCGTTATCCTAAACGCAATCTCGGGGTACGATTATCACGACGGAACAAGCGCAAAGCTTGATGTTCCAGACTTTACCGCAAAGATAGGTCAGGACATAAAAGGCATGAAGATTGCTATGCCTAAGGAATTCTATGCCGACGGTATTGATGCAGAGGTCAGAAACGCCGTTACGGAAGCTGCAAAGTGGTATGAAAAGCAGGGCGCTGTTATTGTGGACTGTTCTATGCCGTCTTTGAAATACGCAGTTGCAGCGTACTACCTTATCGCTTCGGCAGAGGCTTCTTCTAATCTTTCAAGATACGACGGTATCAAGTACGGACACCGTTCTGAGGTGGGAGACAGCTACAGCGACCTTGTGTGCAATTCCAGAAGCGAAGGCTTCGGAGACGAGGTCAAGAGAAGAATTCTTCTCGGAAACTATGCGCTTTCCAGCGGCTACTACGATGCTTACTACGGCAAGGCAATGGCCCTTAAGCAGAAGATACGCGAGGAGTATGACTCGATCTTCGAAAACTGCGATGTAATTCTTACGTCCACTGCGCCTACAGTTGCTTATGGCGTGAATGAGAATATTTCCGATCCTGCAAAGATGTATCAGGCGGACATCTGCACCGTTACTGTAAATATAGCTTCGCTTCCCGCGATTTCCACTACCTGCGGCTACGACGGAAACGGAATGCCGATAGGTATGTCAATTATCGGAAAGCATTGGGACGAGGCTACCGTAATTCAGGCTGCCGACGCTTACGAAAAGCAGTTCGCGTATCAGCCTGCGAAAATATAAGGAAAGGGGCGGTGAAAAATGTCTGCATATATTCCTGTAATTGGTCTTGAAATACACGCGGAGCTTCTGACAAAATCAAAGGTATTCTGTACCTGTTCCGCTGAATTCGGCGGAGACAAAAACACACGCTGCTGTCCTGTATGCTCCGGTATGCCCGGCACTCTGCCTATTATAAATCAAACAGCCGTTGAGTATGCTGTAAAAGCGGGTTTTGCTCTCGGCTGCGACATCAACAAGTTTTCCACATTTGACAGAAAGAACTATTTTTATCCCGATCTTCCCAAGGCGTACCAAATATCTCAGCTGTATCTGCCTCTCTGCATAAACGGTCTTGTGCCTATTGAGTTTGAGGAGAACGGTGAAAAAAAATCTAAAAATATCCGCATCAACCGTATCCACCTTGAGGAGGACGCAGGCAAGCTTATCCACGATGATCTTAACGGCGTATCTCTTGCGGACTACAACCGCTGCGGTATTCCACTTATCGAAATCGTTACAGAGCCCGATATTGGTTCCGCGGAGGAAGCAAAGGCTTTTGTTGAAAAAATTTCTCTGTTGCTCCAGTACGCGGGAGTCTGCGACTGTAAAATGGAGCAGGGTTCGCTCAGGTGCGATGTAAATATTTCCATTATGAAGCCTACCGACACAGAGCTCGGCACAAGAGCGGAGATAAAGAATCTTAACTCTGTCAAGGCTATAGGCAGGGCAATTGACTTTGAGATATACCGTCAGTCCAAGCTTCTGGATATGGGCAAGAGAGTTGTTCAGGAGACACGCCGTTTTGATGACAACAGGGGAGAGACCAAGTCCATGCGTTCCAAGGAGGACGCTCACGACTACCGCTATTTCCCCGAACCCGATATTTTGCAGGTAAACTTTACCGACGAAGATCTGGACGCTATTCGCGCCAAGCTTCCCGAAATGCCCTATAAAAGATTGGAAAGATATCTTTCGGATGGTCTTAATGAGCCCGCTGCGCATGTTAT
>CAMWRN010000336.1 GCA_947176675.1 uncultured Clostridia bacterium
CAATCATTTATGTCAATATAACTGTTATTTACCAAAAAGTTTATATTAGAAAAAACCAAACCTAAAATTGCTGCCAAAATACCGCATATCAGACCCGTTTCTTCACTAAAAAAATTCTTTAATGCAAGTATAATTTTATTGGGTACATTTTTATATCGTTCATCTTCCGAAATTATCGGGAAACAAACCTCCTGTGCGGCAAGCTTGCAATCAGAATCCTCTTTAAATTCAATTTGCGGCAGCAAATCTTCTTCGGCACAATAATTGCCTATAAGATTTTTTTCAAAATTGACCTCGTCAAAAGCAATTGGGTATAATTCGCCGTCATCAGCTTTTATCCAATCTCTACTCATTTTTCTGTTCCTCCGTTCTTTTTAGTTTTTCCTGCGCTTCTTCCTGTGTCAGAAAATAATCATTGGGATAAGCGCAAGCATAATACCACCTATTATCATCGGTACAAATGTCAGCAAGCGGTACTCCTAAGCCGCCGATTGTGAAATGGTCAACCTGCCCCGATATAACCGTTTGCTCCAATTTTCTGCCCGACTTAACGCTGCCGATCAGATATACTGTGCTGCCGACCTCACAGGGGAGATTAATTAAAATCAGATTAAGTCTGTCACTGAGCGATGATGTAAGTAAAACTGCATAATCAATATTTAAGGCTTTGGCGAGAATTTTCATTATCTTTTCTGATGGCGTTCGATTACCCAATTCGTAATTTCGTATAGCAGGCTCACTTATACCGCATAAACTTGCCAGTTGCTTTTGTGTCATATTTTGGCTGTTCCTTAAAGCTTTTATTTTTTTACTCAACTCCATAAACATACCCTCTCTCATCACAAGTAATCTCCCTCATTCATCTTTAAATTTCAGATTATACTTATGTACGACTTTAACTATTTCATCAAAAGTCTTTTCTCCGAGATTTCTTACCTTTGCAAGTTCGTCAAGGCTGAGAGCGCATATGTCTCCCAAAGTATTTAATCCTGCACGCTTCAAGCAGCTATAACCCCTTACCGACAAATCAAGCTCGTCAATTTCAGTAAATTTAAGTGAGCCTAAACTGTCGGGTAATGCGTTTCCAAGAATTTCTGAAATATCAAGAATACTTTTTGTTGCTGCATAAAGCTGCTTACTTACCGCTTGTTGCACAGCCCTGTTTTCCATGCCCTTTACGCCGTATATCAGATAATTTCGCCGCAGTGGGTGTGCAAGCTTTTTGATTGCTTTTACCGTAATTTGTCTTATGCGTTCACGCGAAACATTTTCGCTTTTTGCAATTTCTTCAAGCGATTTTTCATCACGGAATCGTGCGCGGATAACACGTCCGTCGCGTTCAGGAAGCCCATCAAGAACATATTCAAGAGAGCCTGTAATGTCATTGGGAAGATTATTTTCCCATTTCCCTCCCGCAATTTCGTCAAGTAAATTAATCGGATAATTTTCGTTACTCTTCATTTCAATCATTCCTTTCAAATCTATTCCCCACTGGGGAATTATTTATTTTAAACGTATTTTGTTATATTTTAAATTCAGAAAAAAGTTCTAATTATCATTTAAATGACAGCTTACATACTCAAGCCAAAACTGAGTAATTATTATCAGCGTAACTTGCACATCAAAAATGTCCTGCAATTTCATAAAAAGAATGAGTTCGGTAAAACGCGCGTTGCTGAAAAACGCCTCGCTGTATCCGTATTCTTTTCCCTTAATCAAAATATTCGCCGCTAATGTACAGAAATCCGCTATATACATTAAAAACGCATTTTCACTGTTTTTAAGCTTTTTTATTTCCGAATATGTATCACTCAAACACCAATTAACACCATACATTTCATTTTTACAAGAAATTCGATTTTCAACCGTTTCTCTTATAACATCAGCGGAAGGAACTGAAAATTTGGACGTATAAACTTCAAAATCACTTTTCTTGAAATGCTGAGGGTTAAAAAACTTTTTTAGATTTGCCGATGATTGATCGTTATGCTCCGAAATATATTTTTCTTTGGCTTTCTCCAGTTCGTACAGATATGTATCAATCATTTAAACTTTCCTTTCTGTTCCCCACTGGGGAATTTTCATTATTACAAATGTCATTCCATTCTTTTTTTATCTCAGAAACACTTCCGCTTGAAGTAGCTTTTTTGCATTTTAGACACAAAATCTTATAAGGTGGACCGCTATGACAGTCTTTTCCGTCCCTACCTACTATCCAAGGGAGACTGCCGCAATTAGGACATTTCTTCAAACCGTCCCAAAGGTGTATAGATTTCCCCGAGCCGGGTACGCCAATAAAAAGCTTGGGAAGATTTATAAAATCTTTTTTCTTTTCGTTCCCCAGTGGGGAAAAAGCATTTGCAAACTTGCTCAAACCATATTCTTTCATCTTGTGATTATTCATGATATTTATCCTTTCTGTTAATTAAATTCAGCACATTTTCACGCTGCTGTGTATCCAACTTGCGGTATTCATTCAGCAACAGCATTTCTTCCTCGTTTAAGCAGTACTTATCATTACACAACAGATAATCAACGGAAACATCAAGATATTCGGACAGCTTTAACAGCACATCACCGCTTGGAATGTTATTTCTGTGTCTCCAATTAAACATTGTGTTTTTCACTAACCCGAAATCAATTATCATTTTCCTGTGCGATATATTTTTTTGTTTGAGCAAACTGTCTAATCTTTCATAAAACGACATAATTTTCTTCCTTTCTGCTTGACTTTCTTTAATTTGGGGGATATAATAAAAT
>CAMWRN010000337.1 GCA_947176675.1 uncultured Clostridia bacterium
ATACACAAGTTCGGCGTACCTGTTGTTGTGGCGATAAACCGTTTCCATACCGATACCGAAGCCGAGATCGCGGTAATAAAGGATTTCTGCGCGGAAATGGGCGTGGAGGTATCTCTTGCCGAGATTTTCGCAAAAGGCGGAGAGGGCGGTACAGACCTTGCGGAAAAGGTCTGCGCAACAATTGAAAAGTGCGACGGCTGTCAGACTAATTTCAAGCCGCTGTACGATGAGAAGCTCCCTATTAAGGAAAAAATCGGTATAATTGCAAAAGAGATATACCGTGCCGACGGAGTAAATTTCACCGCGCAGGCTGAAAAGGCAATTAAGGAAATAGAGGGACTTGGTTTCGGGGAGACTCCCGTGTGCGTGGCAAAGACTCAGTATTCCCTTTCGGACGATCCCGCTAAGCTTGGCAAGCCCGAAAACTTCATGATAACGGTGCGCGATGTAAAGCTTTCCGCAGGCGCGGGATTTGTAGTCGCTCTGACAGGCGATATCATGGTAATGCCCGGACTTCCCAAGGCTCCCGCGGCGTTGAAGATCGACTGTGACAACGACGGAAATATTTCGGGACTTTTCTGATTTCCTTGTGGGACTGCCGCTTGAATTTTGCGGGCGCAGTAATGTCTGCGCCCGTTTGTTTTTTTGGAGGATTCTCTATGGATATTCATCTTAATTATACCGAAAAAGGCGAGGGCGATCCGCTTGTGCTTCTGCACGGCAACGGAGAAAACGCAGAATACTTTGTACATCAGATCGAACATTTTTCAAAGCGGCGCAGAGTGATCGCTGTAGATACGCGCGGTCACGGAAAATCTCCACGCGGAGACAAGCCTTTTACCATTGCACAGTTTGCGGAGGATCTGCTGAAATTTTTTGATGAGCATAACATAGAAAAGTCTGATATTTTAGGATTTTCCGACGGTGCGAATATTGCAATGAAGTTTGTCCTGAAATATCCCGAAAGAGTCTCACGGCTTATTCTCAACGGAGGAAATCTTTTTCCCGGCGGGGTGAAGCGGAGCACGCAAATTCCCATTGAGATAGGGTATAAGATAGCCTCAAAATTTGCGGATAAAAGTCCCGAGGCAAAGAAAAACGCGGAGCTTCTGGGTCTTATGGTGAACGAACCGAATATTTCTCCTGACGAGCTTTCAGCGGTTGCGGCGAAAACGCTTATTATCGTCGGTACGCGGGATATGATAAAGGACGGTCACACCGAGCTTATCGGCAAAAGCATACCAAATTCGCGGACGTTCAGAATAAAGGGAAATCATTTTATTGCAAACAAAAATCCTGAGGAGTTCAACCGCGCCGTCGATAATTTTCTAAACGAAGAATAATTTTTAATTTTATAAACGCAGTTCATTTGTACCTTCCTGCGCGGCAATACCAAGGTATTAAAATGCTTTGGCATTTCCAAAACAAAACCGGGACTACATCTTGTTTTCAGAGGTGCAGTCTTTACTGTGCCTTTTATTTTTGGAGGAATTTTTATGTACATTCTGAAAACAGAAGCCGCTTTCGACAGCGCGCATTTTCTAAGCGGCTACAACGGAAAATGCGCTAATCTTCACGGTCACAGGTGGATAATTTCGGCGGAAATATCCGACACCGAACTTTTGGCTGAGGGACAGCTTCGGGGCATGGTCACGGATTTCGGCGACATCAAGCGTGATTTAAAAAATCTTGCGGACGAATTCGACCACGCTTTTATTTATGAAAAGGGTACTTTAAAAAGTGCAACAGTTGCTGCACTAAATGAAGAAAACTTCCGCCTTATCGAGGTGGATTTCCGTCCCACGGCGGAAAATTTTGCGGAGTACTTTTTTATGCGGCTCAGGGAAATGGGTTATAAGCCGTACAAAGTCACGGTTTACGAAACGCCAAATAATTCCGCGGCGTTTATGGATTGAGGTGGTCTTATGCACAAATATAAAATCGCGGAAATGTTTTCAAGCATTAACGGAGAGGGTACTCACGCGGGACAGCTTGCGTTTTTTATTCGTTTCACGGGGTGCAATCTGAATTGCTCCTACTGCGATACGAAATGGGCGAACGTACCGAACGCAAAGCACACCGAAATGACAGCGGACGAAATTCTGTCCGAGGTGAAAAAAAGCGGCATAAAAAATGTTACGGTTACAGGGGGAGAGCCGCTTATTCAGCCGAATATTATCCATCTGCTTGAAATGCTCTGCGGAGACGGTCGCTATATTGAGATTGAGACAAACGGTTCTGCGGACGTGTCCCCCGCGCTGAAAATAAAAGAAAACCGTCCCGCCTTGACAATGGACTACAAGCTGCCGTCAAGCGGTATGGAGAGCCGTATGCTTTCCGATAATTTTGCGCTCCTTGAAAAAAATGACACGGTAAAATTTGTCGCAGGCAGCCGCGCCGACTTGGAGCGGGCTCTTGAAATTATTCGAGAGTACCGCCTTATCGGGAAATGCGCGGTTTATATCAGTCCCGTTTTCGGGGAGATAGAGCCTGCGGAAATTGTGGATTTTATGCTTGCAAATAAGCTGAACGGTGTCAATGTTCAATTGCAGATGCACAAGTTTATCTGGGACCCGAACGCGCAAGGAGTGTAGTCAGTTTACAGTTGATAGTGTATAGTTGACAGTTGTTTTGGGAGGGATTTTTTATGCGTAAGAAAATTATTTTGGGTATTGTTATTTTGGCGGCGGTTGTCGGCGCGGTTTATTTTAATATGAATTATGCGGTGGTGGAAGAAGAATAT
>CAMWRN010000338.1 GCA_947176675.1 uncultured Clostridia bacterium
ATCAATATACAGCTTAGAAGTCTGATCATCGGAAAAGTGTATACGAAATCTGATCTTGCGTATTATAATCAAGGTGAAAAATATCCACAGGTTTTGGTTGTAAACATAAATGCTTCAATAAGCAGTGTCCTTTTTCCGGTAATGTCACAAGTTCAGGATGATAGGGAAAAAGTTAAGCAGCTTACGCGGCGCGCGATCCAAATAAGTTCATATGTAATGTGGCCTATGATGATTGGAATAGCAGCAGTTGCGGAACCGTTAGTAAGAATTATTTTAACTGATAAATGGCTTCCATGCGTACCTTTTTTAAGAATTTTCTGTATTTCCTACGGTTTATGGCCTATACATACGGCAAATCTTCAGGCGATAAATGCAATGGGAAGAAGCGACTTGTTTTTAAAGCTGGAAATAATAAAAAAAGTAATAAGTGCGGCAGCGCTGATTATTTCGATTTGGTTTGGACCGCTGGCAATTGCAGTCAGTTTAGCTTTTACTTCGGTAATAAATTCGTTTGTTAATTCTTGGCCGAACAGTAAATTGCTGAATTACAGCTACTGTGAACAGCTCAGAGATATTTTACCATCTGTTGTACTGGCTTTGTTTATGGGAATATGCGTATTTTGTATCAGCTTATGTAATATGTCCGATTGGGTGACTTTTATTGTTCAGGTCGCGGCGGGAGTTATAATATACATAGGAGGATCAAAGATTTTTAAAATAGAATCGTTTGAATATTTATTGGGACTTGCTAAAAAAATATTTTTAAAAAATTAAAATTATAACATCAAGCGTTTTGAAAGAAATTGTTGTAATTATAAAAAAATTACTTCTTATGGGATTTTATTTTCAGATTATTTAAATAACAACGAATATTATATTATGGCTTGACGGCGGCGAGCGATTTGTTTTACAGTATTTATAGCAGATCTGCTGACATTCTGTTGCTTTTTGCTCGCAGTTTAACTGTAACACAAATTTGGCTTTTACGTTAATTATTTTTTTACTTTTGTTACTCTTCTATTGTAATCCTACAAGACGTGATTTATTTTAATGTAAAAGCCTATTGACAAATTTCATGCAAAGGTGTATAATTATAAAAATATTTTGAAAAGAGGTACACGTTATGGAACTTAAAGGAACAAAAACCGAAGCAAATCTTCTTGCTGCATTTGCGGGAGAAAGTCAGGCAAGAAACAAATATACATATTTTGCAAGCGTTGCGAAAAAAGAAGGCTATGAGCAGATTGCGGAAATTTTCCTGAAAACTGCTGACAATGAAAAGGAACATGCTAAAATGTGGTTCAAGGCTTTGAGCGGGATCGGCGATACCAAGGCTAATCTTGCAGCTGCCGCTGATGGTGAGAACTATGAGTGGACCGATATGTACGAAAGCTTTGCAAAAGATGCCGAGGCAGAAGGTTTTACAGATCTTGCCGCAAAATTCAGAGCTGTCGGAGCTATCGAAAAAGCTCACGAGGAGCGGTACCGCGCTTTACTGAACAATATTGAAATGCAGCAAGTTTTTGAAAAGGGCGAAATGAAGATGTGGGAGTGCAGGAACTGCGGTCATCTTGTTATGGGCAAGAAAGCTCCCGACGTATGTCCTGTATGCAATCACCCGCAGAGTTACTTCGAGGTAAGAAAAGAAAATTATTGATTGCAGAATAAAAAAGTACATAAGACAGTTATCGCAGATCATAATAAAAAACGTGAAATAATACCCCGTCCTTAATGCCAATAAAATGCATTAAGGACGGGGTATCGTGTTAGTGATCAGACTGCATTATCCGATAAACATCTGAGTCCAGTAGTTTCCGTTTGAAACATATCCCATTCCTATCTCCTTATAGGAGGCGTTAAGAATGTTTGCTCTGTGTCCCTCGGAATTCATCCAGCCGTTAACGACCGCTTCGGGAGTGCTGTAACCCATTGCGATATTTTCACCAGCAGTCCTGTAACTTATGCCGAAAGTCTTCATCATATCAAAGGGACTGCCGTATGTAGGCGAAGTGTGGCTGAAATAGTTGTTGTCCTTCATGTCCTGAGATTTTGCTCTCGCAACGGCGCAAAGCTCTGTGTTGATCTTAAGCTCGGAAAGGCCGTATTCCTTTCTGATCTCGTTTACAAGCTCCACGACCTCTTTCTCATAATCGGACACGGAAGAGTCAACGCTTGTATCTGGCTTTGACGGAGTCTGAGTACAGTTGCCGCCGGGACAATTATTATCGTTTGGTTTCTGGGTATTGCTGTTCTGATTACCTGAGCAGCTGCCGCCATTTGGGATAGTTATTCCGTAATTTTTCAAAATGTCAAAACAGGAAGAATAATTTTTGAACAGACCGTTGATGTCGGTGCTGCCAAGGTTTCCGCATGACTTTGAGTCTGAACCGCCGAATATCGCCGCGTATTTTCCGCAGTTGGCAGCGCTTGCGGGAACTGCTGTTCCTACAGCGATTGCTGCAGCACCTATTGCTGCGACAGCACATTTTAAAGTCCTTTTCATTTTGTTGTACCTCCTAAATACAAGTTTTTCTGAAAATCATTGGATTGCCGCAAATATTTTGTATATCTTTCTGCGGACAAAACCGCGGGTATAAAATTGTTCTCCAATATTGATATTTGTGAAAATGTACATATTCCCCTTATTTGCGGATAAGTCCTAAAATCTTTGTCAGCATTTCAATGTTTTTCAGTGATTTGAAAGCCATTTAATTTCTCTGCTTTCTGTATATATTAT
>CAMWRN010000339.1 GCA_947176675.1 uncultured Clostridia bacterium
AGTTTATAGTATAGGTAAGCCAGCCGTCGTCTGAAATATTTCCTCCGATTTTGCCATAAAAATTCTGTGCGGGGACGTTCCAGTCGAGGCACTTCCACTCAAGCCGAGCGCAGCCAAGTTCCTCCGCAATACGCTTCGCCTCCGTAAAAAGAGCCGTGCCGATACCGCCGCCCCGCTTGCAGTCGTCAATAAAAACGTCCTCAATATAAAAGACCCGCCTGCCCGAAAACGTGGCAATTTTATAGATGTACCAGGTCATCATGCCAACGGGAGAACCGTCCTGCTCCGCAATAACAGTGTGCAGACCGTTTTCCTCATTCATAAGCTTTATGAGCGCAGTAGGAGTAATATTACATACATCGCCCATTTTTTCATATTCCGCAAGCCTTTTCAGATAGATTATTATCAGCTCCGCGTCAGCGTCCGTACCTTTTCTCAAAGTAATGCTCATCAGTCAAAATATCCCTTTTCAGCAAGCAGTTCCGCCATAAGAACAGCGCCGCCTGCCGCACCGCGGAGCGTATTATGTGAAAGACAAACAAATTTGTAATCGTACTGCGTATCTTCACGGAGACGACCGATAGAAACCGCCATACCGTTTTCCAGCATTCTGTCCAGCTTCGCCTGAGGACGATTATCCTCCTCAAAATAATTCAAAAACTGCTTAGGCGCAGAGGGAAGTTCAAGCTCCTGGGGTACGCCTCTGAAATTCTTCCATGCTTCAAGCATCTGTTCCTTTGTGGGCTTCTTTTTAAAGGACGCAAACACCGCAGCCGTGTGACCGTCCGAAACGGGTACGCGGAGGCACTGTGCTGTGATAGATGGACTGTTCGCATTAACTATCTTGTCGCCCTCGATGTGACCCCATATCTTCAAAGGCTCCTGCTCGGACTTTTCCTCCTCGCCGCCGATAAACGGTATAACATTGTCAACAATTTCGGGCATTGTCTCAAAAGTCCTGCCTGCGCCGCTGATAGCCTGATATGTGCAGACCAGCGCCTTTTCAACGCCGAATTCCGCCATAAGAGGGTGCAGCGCGGGAACGTAGCTTTGCAGCGAGCAGTTGGATTTTACCGCAATAAATCCACGCTTTGTACCGAGACGCTTTCTCTGTGCTTCAATAATTTCAATATGCTCGGGGTTTATCTCAGGGACAACCATTGGCACGTCGGGAGTACCTCTGTGCGCCGAGTTGTTGGAAACCACGGGACACTCTGCCTTTGCGTAACGCTCTTCAAGAGCCTTTATTTCATCCTTTTTCATGTCAACTGCACAGAAAACAAAATCAACCATGGAGGCGATCTTGTCAATATCTGCAGTTGCGTCCATAACTACCATGTCCTTGATATTTGCGGGAATGGGGGAAGTCATAGCCCATTTTGTGCCAACAGCCTCTTCGTAACGCTTCCCCGCGCTTCTGGGGGAAGCCGCAAGAGCCACAACATTGAACCAAGGGTGATTTTCCAGCAGCAGAGAAAACCTCTGACCCACCATACCCGTGGCTCCGATAATGCCAACATTAAACTTTTTCATATCAATATTGCTCCTTTGAAATAAAAAATTTACATAAAAATAAAAAAATCGGTTGCAAACCGATCCATCATACTATATAATAGAAATGTTGACATTTTTATGTCGATAGCACTCCATCATACGAATGATGACAATTACATACCTGTTTGATATGCAATCAGGAAACTGTATGCCAAACAGTCCCCTTCGGCAGTATCGCCTTTCGCGCACCATACGAACGACCACGGCGGTCTTTGGGACGGTACTCATCTTTACTGCGACCTCTATCGGTTGATTATTATTCATTATATCCAAAATATCATGTTTTGTCAATAGTTTTTAGAATTTTTTATTATAAAGGAGATTTTTTTATTTATGAAAAAATTTGCAGGTTTATTGTTGTGTACGTTGATTGCCCTGTTTTCGGTACTTTCTTTATCTGGTTGTAAAAGTTCCGAATATTATAACGATGTGCTGAAAGAATTATACGATACAGTATCGGTTGCTGAAATAAGCGAAAGTGAAACTGAGAACTTAACGCAGATTTCCGCGACCGAGGCGTCCGAAACAATCGAGGAAATAACACAGCAAACCACCGAAACAGCCGCCCCGCCAGAAACTACCTTCGCAAAGACGGAGAAAACCATCGTTACCGAAACCGCAGTCGAAAAGCTTTCCGTTGAAAAGTACGGCAGCTATACCACCCCCGAGGACGTAGCCGAGTACATTCACACATTCGGCACTCTCCCGAATAATTTTATAACCAAGTCTGAAGCGAAAGAATTGGGTTGGGACAACAAAAATGGCAACCTTTGGGATGTTGCCGAAGGCAAAAGCATAGGCGGCGACTACTTTGGAAACTATGAAGAGCTCCTCCCAAAATCCAAGGGCAGGAAGTACACTGAGTGCGATGTGAACTATGAGGGCGGCTACCGTGGCAGCGAGCGTATAATCTTCTCAAATGATGGACTTATTTACTATACAAACGACCACTACCAAACATTTACGCAGTTATATTGAGGTGCAAAATGAAAAATATTACCATTGATTTTAAAATACTGGATACTAAAGAAAGATTTTACAATTATATTTCCGAGGAAATGGATTTTCTCGACTGGTTCGGCAGGAACGCCGACGCTTTGAATGACCTGCTTTCCTGCGAGGACGAAAAGGAAGTCCGCATAACTGTGAAAAACACAA
>CAMWRN010000340.1 GCA_947176675.1 uncultured Clostridia bacterium
TATTTTATCAGCGCAGGCAGCAGCCTTTACTACATGGAGAACGGCTCTTTCCGCAAGCTGGACGCTCTTGAAAAGGGCGCGGGAAGCATATTCGATTTTTACCTCATTGATGGCACTCTGTGGCTGCTTCAGAACAACGGTATACTTGCCGCCGACAGAGTAGATCTGCTTGCTGGCGGAACGGGAAATCCCGTAACATACGGCTTTGAGTACGGTCTGTCAGGTTCTCTCAACGCCAACACATGGCATTGTTTTGACGGCGGAAAGCTTTATCTCGCCACGAGAAACGGCGTGAGCGTGTTTGGTTTTACCGCGCCCGAGAATGAACTTCCCAAGGTCATAATAAACAGCGTTGTGGTGGACGGAACAGTTTACGATCACCCCGAGGATATGGTGATACCGAGCGGCGCGCAGCGTGTGACTATAAATTTTGCGGCTCTCTCCTTTACCGATACCACAAGATTTGCCGTGGGCTACAGGCTTGACGGATTTGACGACGGGGAAGTCGTTATCAACGGCGTGAAAAGCGATTCTGTCAGCTACACAAACCTTTCGGGAGGTCGGTATGAGTTCAGCATGAGGGTCATCGATCCCGACGATCCCGATGGGAAATCGGGCGGTTCGTGCAGTTTGAAGATCAGAAAAAGTAAGAAGCTTGTTGAACATCCGCTGTTTTGGGTTTGCGCGGCGTTTGTGCTAATGGCGATAGCAATGGGTTCAATCACGCCGATTTCGGCGGCTAAGCTGAAGCTTGCCCAGCGCAGACAGCGTGAGTATCAGGACATTTTGGAGCAGTCCCTGCTTACCTTTGCGGGAACTATCGACGCAAAGGATAAGTACACGAACGGTCACTCCATACGTGTGGCAAGATATTCCAGAGAGCTTGCAAAGCGTATGGGTATGTCCCCTCAGGAGCAGGAGCATATCTACTATGTGGCTCTGCTGCACGACATTGGCAAGATCGGTATTCCCGACCATATCCTCAACAAGCCCGGAAAGCTTGATCCCGAGGAAAGGGAGGTCATTCAGACCCACCCGAAGATAGGCGCGGAAATACTGAAAAACTTTACTGCGCTGAACGGGATATCTGAGGGCGCAAAATTCCACCACGAACGCTACGACGGCGGCGGCTACTGCGAGGGCAGAGCGGGGGAGGATATACCGCTGGTGGCAAGGATAATCGGCGTTGCGGACACCTACGACGCAATGTCCAGCGAAAGATGCTACCGCAAGCCGCTGAGCAAGGAGATAATCGAAGCCGAGCTGAAGAATGGCAGCGGAAGTCAGTTTGACCCGCAGATCGTTCCGCATATGATGGAAATGATCGAGGACGGTACTGCGGACATTCTCAAGGAAAACAGCGGAGAGGCTGTTGTTTGAAAAAAGAGGGTTAAATCATGAACATAATCATAGTAGGCTGCGGCAAGGTCGGTCAGGCTCTTGCCGAGCAGCTTAACGAGGAGGACAATAACGTCACGGTCATTGACGTTGACAGAAAAATTGTTGACTCGGTTGCAAACCGTTTTGATGTTATGGGCGTTGCGGGAAACGGTGCGACCCATGCCGTTCAGCAGGAGGCGGGCATTACTCATGCAGACCTGCTTATCGCAGTAACGGGTTCGGACGAGTTGAATCTGCTTTGCTGCCTGATAGCTAAAAAGGCGGGTAACTGTCAGACTATCGCCCGTGTGAGAAGTCCTCAGTACAACATAGAAGCTCCGTTCTTAAAGGACGAGCTGGGACTGGCGATGGTAATAAATCCCGAATTTGCAGCCGCTGCGGAGATAGCAAGGATACTGCGGTTTCCGTCGGCGATAAAGATAGACACCTTTGCAAAGGGACGGGTAGAGCTGCTTAAATTCCGTCTGCCGGAAAAAAGTCCGCTTGCAGGCTGCGCGGTCAAGGACATCAATGTTAAATTTCACAGCGACGTGCTTGTCTGCACAATTGAGCGCGGCGATGAAGCTTATATCGCATACGGCGATTTTGTTTTCGAAGAAAAGGACGTTATCTCCATTGTCGCCGCTCCGAGAAAGGCAAACGACTTTTTCCGCAAGATAAAGTACAAGACCAATTCCGTCAAGGACGTTATGATCGTCGGCGGAGGAGAGATAGGTCACTATCTCTGCGAAATGCTGCTGCGTTCTGGAATAAGCGTAAAGATCATCGAAAAAAATCCTGCCCGCTGCGAGGAGCTTGACTCTCTTATGGACGACGCCGTGGTCATAAACGGAGATGCTTCCGACCAGACCGTACTGCTTGAAGCGGGACTTGAAAGTTCGGGTGCGTTTGTGGCTCTCACAAATCTGGACGAGGAAAATATCCTGCTGTCTCTTTTTGCCAGAAGCGTGGGAAATGCCAAGCTTATCACCAAGATCAACCGTATAGACTTCGGCGACGTTATAAATCATCTTGATCTGGATTCCATAATTTATCCCAAAAATATTACCTCAGAGACGATAATACGTTATGTCCGTGCAATGAAAAATGCTATGGGAAGCAATGTTGAGACCTTCTACAACCTGATAAAGGGCAAGGTTGAGGCAGCTGAGTTTATCATAAAGGAGGACTCACGCATCGCGAACATTCCTCTTATGGAAATGCAGTTCAAGGAGGGCCTGCTCGTGGCGGCGATACTCCGTGAAAGAAAGGTAATTATCCCTCACGGTCAGGACAGTATTCAGG
>CAMWRN010000341.1 GCA_947176675.1 uncultured Clostridia bacterium
TGAGAGCCTGTACTCGGTAATCTCCCTGCACTTCAAGCTCGCCGCTGTTGACAAGGACTGTTCCTCCAGAATGAATTATGTTTACTGTTATTTTCAGTTTATGTCCGTTAAGGTCGAGAACACCAGTAGATAAATTCAAGTCGCCTTCTATTGTTTCATCAGTTTCCAATGTCCAGCCTGTACGCTCGCCATTGGAGAAAGTCACATTACAGCCGTTATCAATATATTTATTCATTGTTACGGGTGTGGAAAATACAACACCCTCCGCAGAATAATTCCTGACTTCAAGAATATTGAAACGAGACTCTGTTCTGTCAAACGTAACTGTTTGAAGTTTTTCACCGCTTAAAATAACCCTATGAGAATCGGAAGCACAGAAGTTATAAAAATCACTATAACGACGTTGAGTAAAGTTGCCCTTAACTTCCAAAGTACCATTTGTAAGCCAACCGCTATGGCTGTATGCCGCATAACAATAAAAATCACCGTTTACACAAATATAATCATTGGAATTAGTCATTTTTAGATAACCATAACTTGCATTGCCGTTTGTCCATTGCTGCCTGAAAGTATGCTCAACGTAAATTTTACCGCCGTTGACAAACAGCGTTCCGCTGCCAATACCTAAATCATTTTTTACAGTTATAGTATGTCCATTAACATTAAGTGTACCGCTATTAAGATATAGATTTTGAACAATAATATCTTCGTAAAGAGTTCTGTCCCCCTGCAATGTCAAATTCGTACAGACTCGCAACTCATCACTCATACCTATAACATTACCCTCAATGTCATAAGCATAAACAAATATCCCGTATTCATTACCGCCTGCAAGCCCCGTTACAGTATATGTAGTGGCTGTTATTCCTGTCTGAACAACAGCGCCGTTGCAGTATACTTCATAATGTGAAAATGTTTCACCATATACGCCGCTCCAAGATACAGTTATACTTGAATCCGTTTCCGATACTTTGCTCAACTGGATAGCGGAAGCGGCAACCGAAAAGAACGAAAAATCATTCTCATCATCTATAAAATCAAGCGGTTCTGTAACAGTTTCGCTTGTTTCGGGAATCTCGGAGATTTCTGGGGCAATTGTTTCTGTAACAACCTCTGTTCCACTTTCCGCAGGAATAATTTCCTCACCAATAACAGGAACGTCCGTCACCGTTATTTCAGCTTCGCCTGTTCCGTCTATTGCCGTAACGGGCGTTACACTGAATATAAGCGAAGCTGCCAAAATTGCCGAGACTGCTCTCTTAAAATTTGCTTTGCCAAACCTCATTTTTCTTCCTCCTATTAATAAATAATACTACAAACATACAAATATCCGTAAATATTTTGACATATTTCTGCTTAATCTTCAACATATAGCTGATAATCGGTATATAAATCAGCATAACATGGCGAAATATTAAACAATTAAGTTCAAATTAAATACAAATCATTAACAAAAAACGTCCACAAAAATTTTTGCGGACTGAAAAAAACATATTACATAAAATTAAAGCAAATTTCCGCTTACGCTGACATATGCGTCAAAAACATTATTAAGCGGATCATTTTTACTGTTCATATAATAAATGCTGCTTATGGCGTTAAGATTATTTGTGTCAAGATACTCAATTAAAGCAGCATTTGCAGAGTCAATATCCGAATAGGGACAGCAGAAACGAGCTGAAACAGCATTTACAAGCCTGAACTCAGGCTTGTAAACATATTGTTCATTGCTTTCAAAAGCTTTGTCTACAGGAATCAGTATTTCAATTCCCAGAATGCATTTGTTTTTGTCTTTTACCGTTTCAAACACAGTAAACAAAGTATTTCCTGTTGCCCTCAAGCCCAAAGCATCAATGTTTTCTTCGGCAAATTTCAAAATTGCGTTCAATCTGTTAATATCAACTCTTGTTCTGTAAGACAATACGTTTTCAAAATCAAGATATTGCTGTTCCAAAAAAGACATGACCTATCATTCTCCATAAATAATGTAAAAGATATAGTGCCAGAAATCCATTGAACACCGCTCCCCTCTGTAATTTTACGATTACAGAATAACAAAATCAACAATATTCTTCAATGGATTTTGGAAGATATGTATATTATTTGTAACAACCTGTATTTTTATGTTGAAAAAGTAAATAAATTGCGGTATAATTATTTACAAGGAGGCGGTATTATGAACATTGCCATATGCGATGATGAAAATTATTGGAGAGAAACATTAACAGTATTACTTAAAGAATACAAAAGCAATAGACATATTGAATTGTATATAACATATTTTTCTGACGGGCTATCTCTGACAAAAAGTTCAAAAACATTTGATGTAATTTTTATGGACTACCAAATGAAAGACCTTAACGGTGTTGAAACTGCCAGGAAACTCAGAACCGCAAACAATAACTGTATTATTATTTTTATAAGTGCCTTTCCAAATACTGCACTGGATACATTTGAAGTAGACGCTTTTCGTTTCCTTGTCAAACCGATAAATAAAGAAAAACTTTTCAAGTCGCTTGACGATTATCAAAAAAAAGCGGAAAAGGAACGATTTTTGATTTTCAAAACGCACAACGGAACAATTAAAATAAAAGAATCGGATATTATTTACTGTGAAGCGTCTCAAAAGCATACTTTTATACATACGGTTAACTGTACTTA
>CAMWRN010000342.1 GCA_947176675.1 uncultured Clostridia bacterium
ACTATATTACCTCAAAGGGCTGGGATAAAATTACAAAAGTTGAAATGCAGCCTTGGGGCGGAAAAACTTGCTGTCTAACAACAATTGATGGATATATTATCAATATATTTGAATAATTAGACAACGCCGTATTCCTCAACTGTTCCGTTGAATAATTGTAATAAACATATTCAATATTAAAAAATAGTTATAGAAAAGGAAACATTGCATATGAATGAAAAAATATTATCTTTACGCATGGAACGCCAACACCTCATTCACAAGGCTGACGAAAGCGAATATATATCACTTTACCGTGATCTTCAGCCGGGACAAAATGTATATTGGAACGGTTTTGGAGACCCGCCGTCTTTGACCTTTCGCGCAGATTTTGACGACATTGAATTTAATCGTTTGCGTCAGGCAGACCGTTCGTTATTAAAGGGGCGCTTTGTTGGCGGAAATCTGGGCTGGATAATGAAAGATGATTTTGAATTGTTTGCTTGCCTTTTTTGCAAGACGCTGGACAAGCCTACCGAAAGACAATTGGTAATAAAAGAACTGATTGAGCGTGAAGGGCCTCTTAATATTCAGCAGATAAAAGAAACTACGGGAATGTTGGTTAAAGAGATAACACCCGCTTTGCACCGTTTGCAGGAAGCGTTTTTGATTTATGAGGATCAATATGACGGAGAATGGGACAGAGGCTGGTATAAGTTTTCCGAAATGTTCCCCGATGTAAATATCAATAAATATACAAAAACAGAAGCTTTAAAAATAATGCTTCAAAGGTTTTCCTATCGACAGGTTTGCTTTAATGCGGAAATGGTAAAATCTTTCTATAAACTGCCCGTGAAAATTATTAAAGAGGCTATCAGTTCTCTTGCTTCCGAGGGTATTATAAAGGAAACGGAAAACGGGTGGATTTTGAAAAAGGATATTGAGTTATTGAAAAAATATGAACCTCAAATCCCAAAATCCGTTTATGCAATGCACCGCAATGATTTTTTGGTAAAATCCAACGAATATTGGCTTAAAGAAAAATTCAAACACCCCGAGCATGAAACATTGCAGTATTTATTGATCGACGGAGAATTCCACGGTGCAGTTGTGGGACACTTCCGCAACGGTCCATATGATCTGGAAGATGTTATTCTTGACCTGTCGGCAGAAGAATCGGAATCTCGCAAAACAGAGATTTTAGACGCTGTATACAAAGTAAATTACGGAAAATCCGTGACAAACTATCAAGGTGAAACACTAAGCTGTACTGACGTAAAAGCATAAATAACACTATAACATAGTATACTTTCAAAGAAACAGGTTCTGAATTATAAACCGTGTAAATGTATTTTTCTTTTCAAAAATACCAACACTAAAAAACATTCCAAAAAGAGGCAACGCTGAGAAACGTCTGGAAGAAGACTGCGAGACAATACGAATAAAAACAGCAGCACAGTCCGCTGTTTTTATTTTTATCGGATATTTCCAAACCGGTATACCTAATAGATTTGGGAACCGGAATGTCAATGTTCACGAGGATATCATGATGAAAATACTGATCTATGGATACATGAACAGAACATTTGGGACTTTGAAAGAGATTCATTCCGCAGATTACTTTGCAGAGACAGACGGTTAATATTGTAATTTGTTATTTTCTGTGATGCTACAATATTTAAAATCAGCTGTTGCGATGAGTGCAACAGCTGATTTTTGTGTTACTGCAAGTCCTGAATATCCGCTGCGGTCAGATCGTTTTCAAGGTTATCCCGCGCAAGATCGTTGTCTATAACGGGATACGCCTTGGAAATCGGCTTCTCTGCCGAAAAAGGCTTTGAATGGTAAACCTTCATGTCGGGAGATTCTGTTCCCGCAATTATCGGGTTCGCATGAACTTTTCCATGCTTTGCCTTGCCCTGTATCTCGGGCACAGCAGCTGCGGTATTCCTCGGCTGCGTGTGAGTAACCTCATGACGGCTCATCCCTTTTTTTGACATTTTATCAGCTCCTTTAACAAGTTTAATGTTACGGGTTTGTTCCGCCTTGAAAATATTGTTGACGGAAAGTAAACGTTTATACTTTTTACAGTATCTCTCTTGACAAAACATTAGAAAATGTGGTATTATTGTTTTTATGGTAAGTACACTTGTTTTCAGCACAAGGACGTTTTGGAAGGATTAGTAGTATGAGCGATTCATCTTTAATTGTTATCAGCGCCGATGTCCTGCCGGAAATTTTCCCCAAGGTACTGGAGGTAAAACGGCTTCTCGCCTGCGGAGAAGAGAAAAGTTCCGCATCGGCATGCAAAAGGATAGGCATTTCCCGAAGCGCGTTTTACAAATACAGGGAATGCGTTTTCGCCTATGAGGAAAAGCTGACCCGTAAAATTATTTCTTATTACGCCCTGCTGAAGGACGAACCGGGCGTACTTTCGTCTATCCTCGCCGAATTTCACAGGCAGAGCGCGAATATTATTACGGTGAACCAGAATATGCCGATAGACGGCGCTGCGGCGGTAAATATCACGGTGCAGCTTTTCGGCGACGCTTCCGACGCTTACAGCCTGAAAAACGCGCTTGCGGCGGTAAACGGCGTTATCGATGTGAAATTTATTTCGGGAGAATGACCTCGGGTACAATGTAAACTAACGGACAGGTGGAAGTCCGAATATAAAGG
>CAMWRN010000343.1 GCA_947176675.1 uncultured Clostridia bacterium
GTATATTTTATCATAAAATTTATAATTTTTCAAGAAGTTCCGTATAAATAACTTGCTGTCAAGTCATACCGCAACGCTCTCAAAACAGACGCTTCGGGAATTTACGAAAACGACAGTTCTGCGTTCTGTGAAAACAGCATATATGAGACTGTTACTGTAGTGTTTGCTGTTTCGGCAGCAGTGGTAATATTCAAAAAAAGAGTAAGGAGATAATATCTGGATATATTTTGCTGCGGTTTTGATCACTTGTTCCAAACCGACCTAACGCTACACTTAAATGGTGTTGGATCGGTTTTTTATTTTGGTATAAATACACGGTACTGCTTAAAATTATACTGTTTAAGTATTGACATAAAAGCGTTTATATGATAAAATAAATTAATAAATGTTGTATAGTCGGTTAAATTATATTTTCAAAAATAATATATTTTGGGGAAAATGCAGTAAGCCGCTGCTTAAAAAGAGGTATTAAAATGAACAGGCATATGAAAAACGAAATAATTATGCGAATATTAAAATGCATGAGCCTGTTGGGGAATACTGCGCTGTTCATGGCGTATTTTTTTATAACAAGTCCTTCGTTGTGGCATATCAGCAGGCATTTAACGCCGTATTGTACATTTACCGTTTTGTTTTTATTTCTGTTTATGTGGCTTGTCCGTGTATATAATTCATTTGAAGTCGGCGGTAGACGGGTCTACGAGTTGGTATATTCACTGACTCTTTCATCGGTTATTGCATCAGCTATTATGTATGTGGTCCAGGCGGCATTCTTGCACAGTATCCCAAATTTTCTTTTGCTGATGGTTCTTTTCATAGTTGAATTTATATGTAATACCTTGTGGGTGTATATTGCAAATAAGATTTATTATAAGCTGTACAAAGCTAAAAAAACAGTGATTATTTACCGCTCCGAAAGCGATTTGAATAAGCTTTCGGAAATTAAGTTTTTTTTCGAGAAATTTGATGTAATAAAGTATATTGAAGATCCTAATGATATACATTCTCTTATTGAAGAAATTGGAAGCTGTGAAGCGGTTTTTACGGCGGGGATAGATGCTACGCTCCGCAACGGTATAGTGAAGTATTGTGTTGAAAATAGTATTGCCGCATACATAGAACCCAAAATTGGCGACATAATCATGGCTGGAGCAAAGCATATGCAGATGTTCAGCGTACCGATAATGTGCGTAAACCGTGCGGCTCCCGATCCGTTTTATCTTGCTGTAAAGAGGTCTGCCGATATAATTATGTCGCTTATCGGTATAGTCGTCACAAGTCCGGTCATGCTGGCAACAGCGATAGCTGTTAAAGCTTATGACGGAGGTCCTGCGATTTACAAGCAGATCAGGGTCACAAAAGACGGAAAAAAATTCAATATCCTTAAATTCCGTTCTATGCGTACAGACGCGGAAAAGGATGGCATAGCGCGTCTTTCAACGGAAAACGACGATAGAATAACTCCGGTGGGCAAAATAATCCGAGCTTGCAGAATCGACGAGCTTCCGCAGCTTTTCTGTATTCTGAAAGGCACAATGTCGATCGTTGGTCCACGGCCTGAACGTCCTGAAATAATAGAGCGATATGAAAAAACTCTTCCATCATTTTCTCTCAGACTACAGGTGAAAGCGGGACTTACAGGATATGCTCAGGTGTACGGACGTTACAATACCGAGCCGTATGACAAACTGCAAATGGATCTGATGTATATCAATAATATGTCTTTGAGCTTCGACATAGGGCTTATATTTGCTACGGTAAAGGTTTTGTTTATGCCCGACAGCACTGCGGGTGTTAAGGAGGGGCAGATCACTTCAAATAAGAGTACTGCCGAACCTGTTAAAGAATTAGCTGTTTCCAATGAGAAAAACGGACAATAAAAATTTTTTGTTTGAATGAGGTAAAAGCAAATGCAGAATATTCAATTTGGATTGATAAGCATTATCATGGCTGCCTACAATGCCGAACGTACGATCGGGCAGGCAATAACCTCTGCTTTAAATCAGACATACAAAAATTTTGAGCTGCTGATAATTGACGATTGTTCCAAGGACAGTACCTTGTCTATTGCGGAAAAATTTCGTAAGAGTGACGTGAGGATCAGAATTATCCGAAATAAGCAAAACAGCGGAGTTTCATATACCCGCAAGATGGGTCTGGAGAACGCAAAAGGAGAGTGGATAGCAGTTCTGGACAGCGACGATGCTTGGACGCCGGATAAACTTGAAAAGCAGATACGTCTGCAAAAAGAAACCGATGGCGATTTGCTTTATACAGGTTCAGCGTTTATAGATCAGGACGGAAATCTCTTGAAATGGTATATGCACGTTCCGCATGAAATAAGGTATAAGCAGCTTTTAAAGCAGAACTTGATATCAAACTCATCATCCTTGGTGAGAAAAGAATTATATGAGGAATATTATGTGTCTGATGACCGTATGCATGAGGATTTTGCTGTTTGGCTCGGAATTTTAAAAAATAGAAAATGCGCGTATGGTGTGGACGAGCCGCTTTTGATATATCGGCTGTCAAAAACCTCTAAATCTGGAAATAAAATTGCTGCCGCAAAAATGAACTGGAATACATACCGTTATATGGGGCTTAATGTGTTTGCAGCTTTTTATTATGAATGCTGGTATATTGTCAAGGGA
>CAMWRN010000344.1 GCA_947176675.1 uncultured Clostridia bacterium
CAGCCATTTGTCCGCAAATGGTAATTTTATCTTTGCAAGAGAATATCACGCAAGACAGTTTAAAATAATGCACAGAAATATCAGTACAGCCGCATAGAAAAGAGTGTTGACCATATATCTTAAAAAGCTTGTGTCTCTTATGATAGAAACATAGTTGTCGAAAAATCCCTTTTGCGGAGCGGGAGGGATAAATGCCGAAACAGTGTTCATGTCCGCCGTTATGGCAGCGTCCCCCTTAAAAGAATTCGCCAGCATCCAAACAACGGGGAAGAGGAAAAACAGAGACAGAATTATCATTACAGCGGCTAAAACTATGCCCCATATTTTACGGCTCTTTTTCATTTTTTCTCCTCCTTATCCTTGGTAAGTACGTTTTGAATTATGGTAAGAATAATTACGAAGATAACAAATACCACCGCCATTGCCGAAGCAAGACCTATCTCCCAGTTTACAGTACCTGTTTCGTAAATGTCATAAACAATGGTATATGTGGAATTTGAGGGACCTCCTCCCGTCATTACCATCGGCTGTACTATCATTCTGAACGCGCCTATGGTGACGGTGATGAATACAAACACACAGAGAGGTTTTAATTCGGGGAGAGTGATATCCTTGAACTGCTGCCATGCGCTTGCGTGATCCATTTCGGCAGCCTCGTAAAGAGCGGGATTTATCGCCTGCAAACCGCCGAGGAAAATTATCATCTGATACCCCATACCCTGCCACACGCTCATTATCGCAATGGATGGCAAAGCCTGATTTGCGCTGTGGATAAATGGCTGGGCTTCTATCCCGAAGTTTGCAAGGATAGTGTTTATGATACCCTCGGGACTGTAGATCTGCATCCAAAGGGTAGACACTACGGCAAGGGACATTACAACAGGTACGAAAAACGCTACCTTGAAATATTTTTTGCAGTATGTAACCTTGTTGATAAGCAGCGCAAGTCCGAGAGCGCCCAGACATTGAAGCGGAACGATTATCACAACGAATTTTACCGTGTTCAGAAACGACTTTACAAAAAGCTCGTCGCCGAATATCTTCTCAAAGTTTCTAAGACCTGTAAAATGTGTGTTCTGAGGACTTAGCGCAAAATAATCCGTAAAGCTGTAAATGACTGTAAGCACCATTGGAATAAACAGAAAAACAGTCAGCAGGACAAGAGCGGGGCCGAAAAATGCCATTCCCAGTATTGAATTTGATTTATTCTTGTTCATTATTCTCTTATATAACGCTCCAGCTTGTCGTTAATCCTTTCTGTAGATTTGTTCAGCTCCGTATCAGCGTCCATGCCGCTGATCGCAATATTTTCAAGCGCCTGCTGGAACGACGCGCTGAGCTGCGGGTATGCAGGAGTTTTTGGTCTGGGGTGTCCGTAGTCTCTTAGCTGTTCATAAAGAGTCTTGTAATTTTCGTCCTCTGTAAAGTCGCTTATTTGGTCGTATGCCGCATATGTGGAGGGCAGGGACTTTGTCTGATTATACAGGTCGAGACCGCTTTCCGCTCCGCTCATCCACTTTACAAGTTCTGTTGCGCCCTCGATATTTTCCGTTACCGAGGAAGCCGCATATGCCCATGAGCCTGTGGGAGTGTATCTTTCGCCGCTCCAATCGTCTCCCACTATGTAGGGCGCTATTCCAAGCTCAACATCGGGATAGCTTGTGTAGATAGTGTTTACTTCCCATGCGCCGTCAAATTTGAACGCCGCACGTCCGCTTTCAAAAAGATTTTCTATGGGCACGGCGGACATATACTTATTGTCAACAAGTCCTCTGAAATATTTCATAACAAAAGAATTTTTTTCGGAATTGAAGATACCGTCTACCGTAAGTCCGTCATCGCTTACAAGGTCGCCGCCGTTTGACCATATGAACGGTGCATAGTAATATATTGTCGCCTCGCCGACGGGAAACGTCATATCAAGCGGATAGCCGTTTTTGCTTTCTGTTACAGGTTTTACTTTTTCGAGAATATCCAAAAATTCCGAAAAAGTCCAAGGGTTTCCCGCTTCGGGAACTTCCACGCCTGCCTCACGGAGGATAGCCTTGTTGTAGTAAAGTCCCACACTGGATTCCATTGCTCCCAGAGCGTACAGCTTATCGTTGAACGTACCCTGCTCAATAATGGAATCAAGATAGACTCCGCGCTCATCCTCAGTAAGCTCAGCAAGCGGCCGGATTATCCCGTTTGCTGCATAGGCTGCGATATTGGGACCGTCCACGGTAAGGACGTCTGGCAGATCTCCCGAAAGCACCGAAGCGTTTACCTTGTCGGAATATCCGCCGCCGCTGTCGTTTCTGGGGATAAATTCAATGTCTGCGAAATATTTTCCGTTGTATTTTTCGTTGAATGAGTCCACCGATTTTCGGTAGGATCTTCCTTCGGGCGTATCCTCGATTATATGTACCCATATGCTCAGGTATTCTTCGCCCTCGTCATATCCTGCAACGTCGCCAGGATTGACTGTTTTTCCGCAGCCTGACAAGCTGCCTGTCAGAAGCATTGCTGCTGCAAGCATTGGTGTTAATGCTGCGGTTCTAAAATGCTTTTTCATATTGGCAATTACCTCCTTGCTGTTTTCAGGGTATATTACAAAAATATTTTTGTTTAAGTAATCGGTAAAGTAACCGGTTACTTTATGAT
>CAMWRN010000345.1 GCA_947176675.1 uncultured Clostridia bacterium
TATTATATAATACTTTGCAGTCCGTGTCAAGGACAAACTGACCATAGAAAGGAATGCTGAAATTGACTTTTGAACACAAGTTTTACAAAGAACTGCCCGATGAGGCAAAAGCTATACGAACCGAAGTATTTATTGAGGAACAGGGTTTCAAAAATGAATTTGACGATGACGACTCCCGCTGCATTCACGCGGTGATTTTCGCGAACGGTACAGCCGCCGCTACAGGTCGGATATTTCCACCCGAAAACGGAGTCTGCATTATCGGCAGAATAGCGGTGCGGAAAGCTTTCCGCGGAAAAGATATCGGCGGAAAAACAGTGCTGCTGCTTGAAGAAAAAGCAAGGGAGCTTGGCGCAGAAAAGATTGCTCTTTCCGCACAGTGCAGAGTCAGCGTGTTCTACGAAAAACTGGGTTACAGTGCAAGCGGAGAGATTTACAGCGACGAGTTCTGTCCGCATATCCATATGGAAAAAACGCTTTGATCTTTAATGATATTTTTCCGAAACTATCCTGCCATTCAGCGTAGGTTCGAGAAAGCTTTTTATCTTATACTCGGCAACGTCACTTTCAAGAATGGCTTCAAGAGTTTTCTGTACGCCCTTTCCAAGCGATGGCAGCATCATTTCCGCCGCTTCGTCTATCGCTCCGTAAAGCTGGGGACTTTCACGCAGCTTCAGAGTTACGGAGTCGGGTTCAAAAATGAACTTCAGCGCCTTTGTGCAGGAAGTTTCCACAAAGCACACGGCGACCTTCAGTACTGGAATATCGTCTTCATCAACGGTAAAGCTGCCGTTGACTCCGGCAAGATAGATGCCGCCGCTGTCCTCAAAATCAAAATAGGCAGGCTTGTCGGAAAAGCTGACGGGAATCCGCACCGTTTTTCCGTCTCCCTCAAAGCGTATGACCAGCCCTCCGCGCATTGAAGCGGTCTTTCCTATACCGTACACCATCTTTGAAGCCTGTGCAGCTTGTGTACCGCCTTTTTTACGCGAACTTATATACCGCTTGACTGTGGGCATTGTGTCGCTTCTGCTCATGGACGAGACCGCCGAGCCGCTTACTTCAAAGACGGCTTTTTCTATGCCGCCCGCAAAGCTTCCGCTCATGACCTGTATCAGCACGGGAAGAAGTCCCGCCCTGTTTTTTTCAAACTCTATCTCAACGCCGTCAAGGAGCTGTACCGCTTCCATGGCGGCTTCCGCGGCTTTTGCGCCCGACAGGCTTTTCCGCAGACGTGAAAGTATACCGCCGCTGTCCTCCAGAGGAAGCGGCTTACCGAAGCTTGCCCCCGAAAGAGCCTTCCGCAGTACAGCAGCGTTTCCGTAACGAAAATCCTTGATGGGCTCGCGGCTGAAATTTTTTCCGTTTTCGATAAAGTCGGTGATTATATCCATTGCTTTGCATGGTCTGCATGATTTGCAGGCAGGAAAAAGATTGGAACTTCCCGCAGTCATTGCGATGACTATGTTCCGCTTCGGAAATACAAAAACGTTCTGCCCGAACATTCCGCTGAAAACGAAGCCGTCCCTGTTTTTCGACAGCCACGTCTGATAGCCGTACCCCTCGTAGCAGGGACTGTCAGGCTTTGATATCAAAGGCGAGACTGATTTTTTTACCCACTCTTCGGAAACAAGGCTTATACCGTTCCACACTCCTCCGTTCAGGTAAAGCTGTCCCAACTTGGCATAATCGTATATGCTCATATAGAGTCCCCAGCCGCCCTTTTCTATGCCGTCGGGAGATTTTTCCCAGTAAAAGTCGGTTATGCCCATGGGCGTAAAAAGCCGTCTGCCCAGATATTCGGAAAGGGAAATACCAGTCCGTCTGCAAACCGCAGCAGCAAGCATATAGCTGTTGAGACTGTTGTATCTGAAATCGCTGCCCGGCTCGAACAACACTTCCGACGACAGAAATTTTTCTATCCATTTGTCACCCGACACCGCTCCCGCCTCATTGAATTTGACACCGCTCGACATGGTGAGCAGGTGTTTAACGGTCACGTCGTTCATGCTTTTGTGAATATCGTCCGGCAGCTCGCTGCCAAAAATTTCTGTTATTTTTTCGCCCTCGGACAGGTATTTTTCTTTCACGGCAATTCCCACAGCCATAGCCGTAACGCTTTTGCAGAGCGAATGAGACACATGAAGATACCGCGAAGAAAACGGTGTCCAGTCGGCTTTGGCGATAAGCTTGCCGTCTTTCAGCACTATGATCGAGTGAGGATATATCCCGGCGCCCTCGGAAAGCTTCGAGATCATTTTCAGCAGCCCTTCTGAGCGCACTCCCGTCTGTTCGGGAAGAAGCTCCTCGAATTTGTCCTCGTTGACCGTCGGTTTGAACCGCGGCTTCGGCGGCGTAAGATCGGATATTTTCCCGCCGTTGACCATTTTGTAAAGCATATTCAGCGCATTTATCTGCGCTTTTAAGTTCATACGATCCCCTCCCTGCGCATAACTCTCCGCCTTAAAAGTTTATGCGCTTCGGGAAGTTAAAATACACGGAACGACTTGTTTCACACGGGAATTGGTTTTTGAGCGGTAAACTTTATTTTAACGCTCAAAAACCGTTTTCCCTGTCAAAAGAATTTTTTCTCTTGCAAAATTCGGTATAATAG
>CAMWRN010000346.1 GCA_947176675.1 uncultured Clostridia bacterium
CTATGAAAGTCTTGATCGTTGGCGGAGTGGCGGCCGGAACCAAAAGTGCCGCGAAATTAAAACGCGAAGACCCAAGCGCTGAAGTTGTTATTTACACCAAAGGCAGCAATATTTCGTACGCGGGCTGCGGTCTTCCTTATTACATAGGCGGCTATATTGAAACCGAGGAGGAGCTTATCGTCAACACTCCCGAAAAGTTCACGGGACTTACGGGAGTCTCCGTACACACAAACAGCGAGGTAACGGCTGTCGATACAGCCGCGAAAACCGTAACGGTAAACGGAGCCGAACGCGTCGGATACGACAAATTGGTTATCGCTGTCGGAGCGGAAGCCGCAGTTCCTCTGGTAAGCGGAATTACGCTCCCCGGCGTATTCAAAGTACGTACGCCCGAAGACGCTGTTTCCATGAGAAAATTTGCCGAGGACAACGCTGTTAAAAAGCCGTTGTGATCGACGGAGGCTTCATAGGTATTGAGACGGCGGAAAATCTTATGGCTAAAGGCATTTCCGTCACGCTGATCGATATGGCGGCGCAGCTGATGCCCGGTATTTTTGACAGCGAAATGGCGGAGTATATACGCCGCCGTCTGCAAGCCAAGGGGATGCGTATCCTTACGGGTACCGCGCTGCAGAAGATTGAGGGAGAGACCGCGGTTAGCGGCGTAGCTTCGTCCGCAGGCAATATTGCCGCCGATATGGTAGTTGCCGCCGCAGGAATACGCCCCGCTACCGAATTCCTCCGAAACAGCGGACTTGAAATGGAAAAGGGCTGCATTGTCACCGATGAATATATGCAGACAAATATACCCGATGTTTATGCCGTCGGCGACTGCGCGCTTGTCCGCAACCGTATTACAGGACAGAGAATGTGGTCGGCAATGGGGTCTACCGCGAATATTGCGGGCAGGGCTTTGGCGCTGGGGCTCGGCGGAGAAAAAAACGCCTACGCGGGCGCGCTGGGAACAGGAGTTGTAAAGCTGTCGGAAGACCTGAACGCGGCTAAAACCGGTCTTACCGAAAAAGCGGCGACTGAGGCGGGGTATAATGTTATAACGGCAGTTTGCGTGACTGACGACAAGGCGCATTACTATCCCGATTCCTCGATCTTTATTACAAAGCTGGTCGCGGACCGCGATACGCATAAATTGCTCGGTATGCAGGTCATAGGCGCGGGCGTTGTGGATAAAATGGCGGACATTGCCGTTGTGGGAATTTCAGCAGGGCTTTGCGCTGAGGATTTTATCACTATGGACTTCGCGTACGCTCCCCCGTTTTCTACGGCTATACACCCGTTCGCTGCTGCCTGCGCGATTCTTTTGAACAAATTGAGCGGACGTATCGAAACGGTTACTCCCGCCGAATACGCGCTCGGCAAAGCCAAGGAGTACCGCGTTATAGACGCGCACCCCGCGCCGACGCTTCCGGGATTTGAGTGGTTCGATCTTATAAAAGCCGATACCGAAGCGGATAAATATAAAAAGGACGACAAGCTCCTTTTCGTATGCGCGAGAGGAAAGCGCGGCTATTTGATTCAAAATAAGCTTCGTGCGCTCGGCTTTACGAATACCCGAGTACTCGAGGGCGGCGCAACATTTAACACAATAAAGCGCGCCGTCCCTGACGGCGGAAAGCTTCCCGCCGATGAGATCAAGCGGCTGAAAGGTCTTGGCTGTCTTCAGGATAAGCGGTTCGATGACGTATTTAATGTGCGCGTTATCACCCGCAACGGAAAAATTACTGCAAATGAAAACCGTATCGTTACTGAAGCGGCGGAAAAATTCGGAAGCGGAGAGATTACAATGACCTCCAGTCTGACGATGGAGATCCAGGGCGTGCGTTATGAAAATATGGATTCTCTGATGGCGTTTCTCGGAGAAAACGGCATTGAAACAGGCGGAACCGGATCGGTTGTCCGTCCCGTCGTCTCCTGTAAAGGTACAACCTGTCAGTACGGTCTTATTGATACCTTCTCGCTCAGCGAAAAGATCCATGAAAGATTTTATAAGGGATATCACGGCGTTACCCTGCCGCATAAATTCAAAATTGCGGTTGGAGGCTGTCCGAACAACTGCGTAAAGCCCGATCTTAACGATCTCGGCGTGATAGGTCAGCGCGTGCCGATGTTTGATTTTGCAAAGTGCAGAGGCTGTAAGCTGTGTCAGGTCGAAAAAGCCTGCCCGATCAAGGTGGCGGAGCTTAAAGACGGTATCCTCTCTGTAGATAACGACGCATGCAACGGTTGCGGCAGATGTAAGGAAAAATGTCCTTTCGGCGTTACCGAGGAATATACGAACGGCTTTAAAATCTATATCGGAGGAAGATGGGGCAAGAAAATAGCTAACGGCAGACCTCTTTACAAGCTGTTTACATCCGAAGATGAGGTTCTGGATATCATCAACAGGCTATTCTTTTCTTCCGCGACGAAGGGATCACCGGCGAACGCTTTGCCGATACCGTCAGCCGTTTGGGATTTGAATATGTGGAAGATAAGCTTCTCAACGGCAAAATAGAAAAGAGCGCTGTTTTAGAGAAAAAGGTTAAGGGCGGGGCGACCTGCTGAATGAACGGACCCGGCGCTGTACCGCGCCGGGTCTTGCATTTTGAGAGAAAG
>CAMWRN010000347.1 GCA_947176675.1 uncultured Clostridia bacterium
TGTACTTGCTGTACTTTTAAATAATTAGACAAATTCATTATACCAAAATACGGCACACAACATATAAATATATCGTGTATTAAATATGTACTATTTGTAAATTTAACAAAATGTTGCTTTTATAAATATAAAATGAAAATAAAAAATTCATTTTTGCGCAGACTGCAAAATATATTGGTTTTACTCACAATACAATTATAAATGTATCTTGTGCCGCGATATGACCCCATCTGCAGAACTTAATTGTTGGTCAATATGACAAATTTGGTAAAATATTTTGGGGTGTTTTGTATAATGTGCTGAAATATACAGAAATCTTATAAAAAGACTTGATTTCTGCGGAAATACTGCTAAAATATAATTAGCACTCAAAAAGAAAGAGTGCTAACACATGGGAGTCCAAAGTGCTAAAAGTGTGCCGGATTCCTGTACGAACAGTTTAAAAAATAAACTTATATACTGAAAGGAGTCTTTTGTTATGACAATCAAACCACTTGCTGACAGAGTTGTTATTAAAATGACCGAAGCGGAGGAAACAACCAAGAGCGGCATCATTCTCGCAGGAAGCGCTAAGGAAAAGCCTCAGGTCGCCGAGATCGTGGAAGTAGGTCCCGGAGGAGTAGTGGACGGCAAGGAAGTCAAGATGTTCGTCCAAAAAGGTCAGAAGGTACTTATTTCCAAGTACAGCGGCACAGAGGTCAAGGTAGACGGCGTTGAGTATACGATTCTTCGTCAGGATGATATACTCGCTGTTGTTGAATAATATATTAATACGATTTGTATTTTAATTTGAAAGGGAGTTTTTAATATGGCTAAAGATATCATTTACGGTGAAGACGCAAGAAAGGCTCTTCAAGCGGGCATTGACAAGCTTGCGGACACTGTTAAGATCACACTGGGTCCCAAGGGCAGAAACGTTGTTCTGGACAAGAAATTCGGTGCGCCTCTTATTACAAACGACGGCGTTACCATTGCAAAGGAGATCGAGCTTGAAGACGCTTTCGAGAACATGGGCGCACAGCTTGTTAAGGAAGTTGCCACAAAAACCAACGACGCTGCGGGCGACGGTACGACAACCGCTACTCTGCTTGCTCAGGCTCTTATCCGCGAGGGAATGAAGAACATCGCCGCAGGCGCAAATCCCATGGTAGTTAAAAAGGGTATGGCCAAGGCTGTGGACGCTGCTGTTGAGTCCATAAAGTCCAACTCAACGCCAGTTGCAGGCTCCGACGATATCGCAAGCGTTGCAGCTATCTCCGCTGCCGACGAGACCGTAGGAAAGCTCATCGCAGAGGCTATGGAAAAGGTAACAGCCGACGGCGTTATCACTATCGAGGAATCGAAGACTGCTGAGACATACTCCGAAGTAGTTGAGGGTATGCAGTTCGACAGAGGATACATCACTCCTTACATGGTTACGGACACCGATAAAATGGAAGCTGTTATCGACGACGCTTACATCCTTATCACCGACAAGAAGATCTCCTCTATTCAGGAGCTGCTTCCTCTTCTGGAACAGATAGTTCAGAGCGGCAAAAAGCTTGTTATCATTGCTGAGGATATCGAGGGAGAGGCTCTCTCCACACTTATCGTAAACAGACTTCGCGGCACATTCACCTGCGTTGCTGTCAAAGCTCCCGGCTTCGGCGACAGACGCAAGGAAATGCTTCAGGATATTGCTGTTCTTACAGGCGGTCAGGTCATTTCCGAGGAAGTGGGTCTTGAACTCAAGGATACGGATATGGCACAGCTCGGACGCGCTAAGCAGGTAAAGGTAACAAAGGAAAATACTATCATTGTTGACGGTGCAGGTGATAAAAAGGCTATCAAGGACAGGATCGGTCAGATCAAGGCTCAGATTGAGACCACTACTTCCGATTTTGACAAAGAGAAGCTTCAGGAAAGACTTGCCAAGCTCAGCGGCGGTGTAGCTGTTATCAAGGTCGGTGCGGCTACCGAGGTTGAAATGAAAGAAAAGAAGCTCCGCATTGAAGATGCTCTTGCAGCAACAAAGGCTGCGGTGGAAGAGGGTATCGTAGCGGGCGGCGGAACTGCTTACGTTAATGCAATGCCTTCTGTTTCAAAGCTTACTTCTGCACTCAGCGGCGACGAAAAGACCGGTGCGGCTATCGTTCTCAAGGCTCTTGAAGAACCCGTTCGTCAGATCGCTGCAAATGCGGGTCTGGAAGGAAGCGTTATCCTCGACAAGATCGTCCGCTCCAGAAAGGTTGGCTACGGCTTTGACGCTTATAATGAGACATACGGTGACATGATCCCTGCGGGAATCGTAGATCCTACTAAGGTTACACGTTCCGCGCTCCAGAATGCGGCTTCCGTTGCGGCTATGGTTCTTACCACAGAGAGCCTTGTTGCTGACATCAAGGAGGAAACTCCTGCTGCACCCGCAATGCCTGCAGGCGGAATGTATTGATCGGTAAAAATAGACAGCATAAAAGCAGAGGACGTTTATCCTCTGCTTTTTCTTTTTAAGCTGCGAAGCCGCCGACTTTAGATGGGTGATCTGAGAAGCTATGCCTTGTGAGTTTCGCAGTCTGAAATTTTTTCAGATAGTGTGATTATTTCTGAGAATAAAATCTATATTTC
>CAMWRN010000348.1 GCA_947176675.1 uncultured Clostridia bacterium
GCCGCAACCTTGTTTTCCTTTTCCAACATTGTTTCAAATACGGTATTTTCTGCTTTGGAATTATTTTCCGAACAGCCGGAAAAAGCAGCGGAAAAAATACATATTGCCAATATAAACAGACATATTTTTCTTTTCATTATTATAATCTCAACCTTTTTTAAAAGGCGGCATAAATGTTAAAAACCGCATTATGCCGCCTGTATTTTTATCCTAATTCACTCCCAATGTGTTTGCCCTACGGGCGGACAAAAAATTCTGCGCAAAAGCCATATACGCAAGCTTTTGCTAAAATTTTTTGTACACATTTAGGTCGTGAATTAGTATTATTCCGTTATTGAATTTATTGCAGCCTGTGCGTGGTCAATGTATATCTGTCTGATTTCTTCGTTTTCGCCCAAACCACGAAGCAGGCATACTACTTCATATCCCTCGTTTTCAAAAGCAGTTTTCCACGAGTCCTCATCGCTTCCTGCCATATCGTTGTTGGCGTGGTCGCCCGAAACTACCATAAGCGGCTCAAGAATGACCCGCTTGTAACCGCCGTTTTTTACAGCTGCAAGAACATCGTCAAGAGTAGGAGCGGCTTCAACCGTACCTATAAAATAGTTGCTGTAGCCGTCGGAAGTCAGCATATCCTGCAATTTGGGATAAACGCCGTTTGCTTCGTGTTCCGTACCATGTCCCATAAATACAACAGCGGTTTCACCGTCATCATATTCGGCTGTCCATTCGGTAATTGCTTTTTCCACTCTTTTGAAGTCATCGTCGCTTGTGAGAAGCGGTTCACCGAAAACAACCTTTTCAAAAGCGTCAGAATAATTTGCAACCTTACCCACTATTTCCTCATACTCAATTCCGTTCATCAGGTGAGTAGGCTGGATAACAAGGGTTTTAACGCCGTTGTTTGCAGCCCTGTCAAGAGCCTCGTTAATATCGTCAATATGTATTCCGTCCCGTCTTTCAACGTGGTCGATAACAATATTTGCGGTAAATCCGCGCCTTACGGAAAAGTCCGGAAAAGCTGCTTCAAGGTCGTTTTCAATAGCGCCGATAGTCAGTCTGCGGCTGTCGTTGAAGCTTGTACCGAAGCTGATAACAAGCAGTTCGTTTTCGCCGATCTCGTCCTGATTTCTGATATTGTCAAGTGTTGCGTCGCCTGTGTCGTAGTTTTCCTCATCGTCCTCGGCTCCGTTTTCGGATTCTGTGGCTTCTGTAGCCTTAGCGGTTTCTTCGTCTGCCGTTTCAGTTTCCAACGACGCCGTGTCTGCCGCGGAAGTTGTTTCCGCAGGAGCGGTCGTATCGAAAACGCCTGAATTGCTGTCATTTCCGCCGGCTGTACAGCCCGTTGTCATAGTTGCCGTTACAATTAATGCAAGCAGCATAGCTTTAAATTTTTTCATAGATATTTCCTCCGATTTCTAATTTTTTTCGGAGGCATTGACATTATTTTACCGACAGAAAATGTGTACTGCCCGAAAAATAAAAATACCCTTTTCCCCGAAAGCATCACTCGGAAAAAGGGTACAACAAACAAAACCCCGCCCTAAAACGGAATTTTAAAACGTACAATCAATACCTCGTGATTTGAGAATTTAATCTCTGTACCGACAAACGGCAGGTTTCCTGACTTATGCGTCAACATATACGGCAAGCCTTCCCAATTTTACTCAGTGACATAATTCAGCCGTATACTCAGCAAACACAGTGACGAGATCGTACAGGCATTTGACCTGTTTCCCTTTTACCCTTAGACCTTGCGCAAAACCTGAAGCGGCTCTGTACAAGCTAAGGCACCGTTCGTCTATTAAATTTTTGTGCGTATGCGCATACAACACCACATTAAGATTATAACACGGCAGAAAAATTTTTCAAGCATATAAATTTATTTTTATGAGACTGCACATATTTTGAATGTGCAGTACAGTATATTTTGTTGTTTTTTAACAATTTTTGGCGTGCTGTTTTTCTTGACAAAAAATATATGCTGTGGTAAAATAATACTGTACAATTTTTAGATGATAACAGGTGTCGGATTTTTTCGTTTGTACGAAAAAGATTCGGTGAAAAGGGAAACGGGTGCAAATCCCGTGCGAACTCGTCACCGTGATGAGGGAGCGTACAGCACGGTTCATTTATGAAACGTATTGTCACTGGGTAAAATCGGGAAGACTGCTGTGCGCATTGATCTCTGAGTCGGGAGACCTGCCTGTTATCGGTGCAGTTGTCGGTACGCCGACATAATGCCGCGAGTAATCGGCAGCACGTTTTAAACGCATACACGTTTTTTAAAATTGGTGTATGCGTGTTTTTGGTGTGCGCTCTTGCTTTTCGGCAGGAGCGTTTTTATTTTGCAGGTGATTTAAAATGCTGATTGAAAATGTTAGTCCCGCAGAAATTGAGCGGCGGAGTATGGAGATAATCGAAAGCGAGCTGGAAGATACCTCTCACCTTACCGAGCAGGAAAAAATTATTGTAAAAAGAGTTATCCACACCACTGCCGATTTTGATTATCTGCAAAATATGAATTTCTCCGAAAACGTCGTTTCGGACGCGCTTAAAGCAATAAAGGGCGGAGCGGTTTTTGTTACGGATACAAATATGG
>CAMWRN010000349.1 GCA_947176675.1 uncultured Clostridia bacterium
GTATATATACCCTCCCATTTGAAATGGGAACCGAGGCAATTCCGCCTAAACTATGTGTTTTGGAATTCATGTCATACTTGAAAGGGAAAAGCACACTAGCTCCCCGCTATGTCCAATGTTTATGTCCGTTTTTCGCAAATTTCTTTTCCAGCACGATATTCAGTTGTCAAATTTCAAGTGGTATTTCTTTCATTGAGTTTCCGAGAAGTTATTTATAATATAGGTTTCGCAGACCATATCAAAATTTTTTAAAACACAATTTCCATTGTACAAGCCCATGCGTCGGGGGTTATGACGGAATCGTTGCCGTCTATCAGGATTAGACCGTTTGCGACGCTTTTGGCGTACATATTGACCATGCGGACGGTATAGGGTTTTGCGCCGTCCGATGCGATGTGAATGCGGTTCCCGTTTCGCTTGAAAGAAACGGATAGCTGGGGCTCTTCGGAGTCTCCGTATACGTCTGCGTCCACGCACATATGGTTACAGAGCGCATATACCCGCAGCTCACAGCCCGCGTTGTGCTCGGCTCCTGTACTTTCTACGAGTACGGAATTTTCACGTACCAATGTGATAGCATTTTGGGATAAAACAGATTCTTCAACGTAGTCTCCCCCCAAATATTCCTTTCCCGTATAAAAATCAGTCCAAACACCTTTGGGGAGAAAGAAACGAACTGTATTTTTCCCGGCAGGTATGGGGATTATAATAAGGTTTTTATTCAGTGTATATTGTCTGTCCAAAACAAGTGCCCTCTTTTCCTGTTTTCAGATTATTTTGAAATATATATAATAATAACATGAATTTGTGAAAAAAATCTATATTTTCTAATACTTTTCAATGGAAATGTGATAAAATATAAAAAAGAGCACTGCGGACATAAAATAATATAACGGTAAAGGAGGAATTTCTATGAAACTTACATTTGTAGGTGCAGACCATCAGGTAACGGGAAGCTGTCATTATTTGAATGCCTGCGGAAAAAATATCCTTGTGGACTGCGGAATGCAGCAGGGGGCAAATCCTTTTGAATGCTGTGAAATCCCTGTAGATGAGTCGTTGATTGACTATGTGTTTCTGACACATGCGCATGTTGACCATTCCGGAAACCTTCCGCTTTTGTATGCAAAAGGGTTTCGGGGGCGGGTATTTACGACTGAGGCATCGGCTGATTTGTGTTCGATCATGCTGCGTGACTGTGCACATATTCAGATGCAGGAGGCAGAGTGGAAGAACCGAAAGGCGAAGAGAAGTTCCGGTATACAGGCTGTGGAGCCGGCTTATACAATGGAGGACGCAGACGGGGTGATCCGATGCATTGTGCCATGTGAATACAATAGAATTGTGGAGATCAGTGACGGAATTTCCATACGGTTTACCGATGTCGGTCATCTTCTCGGTTCTTCCAGTATCGAGGTGTGGCTGAATGAGAATGGCGTATCGAAAAAGATTGTATTTTCAGGCGATATCGGAAACAAAAATCAGCCGTTGATTAAAGATCCAATTTATACGGACGAGGCGGATTATGTGGTAATGGAGGCTACTTACGGCAACCGTTATCATGCAGTGGGCGAAAAGCCGGAGTATGTTACCGACCTTGCGGAAGTGATTAACAAGACCTTTAAGAGGGGCGGAAACGTGGTCATTCCTTCCTTTGCAGTTGGAAGAACGCAGGAAATGCTGTATTTCCTTAGAAAAATCAAGGAAGATAACCTTGTGCCCGATTTCCCGCGGTTTGAGGTTTATGTGGACAGTCCGCTTGCAGTGGAGGCAACAGGCGTTTTCCAGAAAAATATTTACACCTGCTTTGATGAGGAGGCAATGGAGCTTGTAAGAAGAGGCATTAATCCTTTAAATTTTCAGGGACTAAAACTCGCAATCACAAGCGAAGAGTCAAAGCAGATTAACTTTGACGAAACGCCCAAGGTGATTATATCAGCGAGCGGTATGTGCGAGGCAGGCCGTATCAGACACCACTTAAAGCATAATCTGTGGAGACCGGAATGTACCATTCTTTTTGTTGGTTATCAGGCGGCCGGTACATTGGGACGCGCACTGATAGAGGGTGCGGGAGAGGTTAAGCTTTTTGGTGAGGAAGTAGAGGTCCGCGCCGAGATCGGACAGCTTCCGGGACTGAGCGGACATGCGGATAAGGGCGGACTTCTTGAGTGGGTAAATGCCTTTGCAAAGAAGCCTGAGAGAGTGTTTATTGTGCATGGCGAGGATACGACATGTAGTTTATTTGCTGACTGCCTGCATGATGAGTATGGACATAACGCATATGCGCCTTACTCGGGAACAAGGGTTGATTTAATAACAAATGCTATTGAATACGAGGCGGCTCCGGTTGCACTCAAGAAACGTGCACGCACTGCATCTGATGTATTTGCAAGACTCATTGCGGCTGGTCAGAGGCTTATCGGCGTGATTTACAGAAACGAAGGCAGGGCAAACAAGGATTTGGCAAAGTTTGCGGATCAGGTGAATTCGCTTGCGGATAAGTGGGAAGCGTGAAAAGATTTTCTAAGGCGTCAAAGGACGCCGGCTAAGAAAATCTAAGTTTCATGGTGAAGAACGCCCAAATTGGGCGTTCTTCCGGTT
>CAMWRN010000350.1 GCA_947176675.1 uncultured Clostridia bacterium
TATACTATTATAATAAATTAACATTAGAACTCAATCACGTCAAGGTAAAATTCGCCGCTTTTAATAACTATCTTCACATCGTGTACACCGTCCGGGGTGTCCGCCGTGTAGTAGCACTGCCTTGCTTCCGCCCCCCAATAGCTTGCCGCAGATTCAAACAGTTCTCCGTCAACGTAAACGTCAAATTCGGCAACTCCTGTCTGACCGATAAGTGCGAAATGATTTCCCTCAAATGAGAATTCCAGACTCTTTTCTTCCGGGTTCTCATCGTTTACAATAGCCTTTGAACGTGTACGGTTAAAGTGAACATATCCATCGGGAACTGTTCTGTCCCATTCACCCGTGTAGGCCACTCGCGGGTCGTGGTCATCAACTCTCGTAACAATATTATTGCTGCCAACGGGAGATATTTTCAGGTTGTCGAAAATATTGTTGTAAAGACCGCTGCCGAGCAGTACCCGTCCAGAGTGGTTATAAGGATTTTCGTCCTCATACTCGAAAATATTTTCTCCGTCGATATCGGCTGTAACAATATTTTTATCCGCGGTTATCTTTACCGTGTGCCAAACATTGGCATCAAAATTTTCTATGGTTCCATCGGTAATGGTGTAGCTGTTGGTTTTCATTTCCCATCTGCCGTTCGGATAGACTTTCAGCTCATAGCCGTTTTCGGCAGACCATGTGTTAAGCTCTGCAAGAAGATAGCGTGTTCCGAACATAACATAGTTATCATCGGCAGTATCCGCAAATTTAAAGTCGATCTCTGCGGAATAGTTGCTCCAACGGTCGTCGCCGAGAGAAGTTATAGGACCGGGCGTACCTCTGAATCTCCAGTCGGTAGGCTTGTTATCGGCATTTATCATCTGCATAAGAACTTTGTTTCCGTCAGCTTCGGCAACCTCAAACGCTCCGCCGTAATCGGTTGTGTAGAGAGGAGCATTTCCTCTTTCGGAAAGGAAATCGTCCGCATAGTTAAAATCATCGGTATAGTTAATATCAAGCGGAATATCCTCATAACCGCAGTTGTAAACGGAAACGTCCGCAGTCTTGTCAAGAGTCGTTACCGTAACGATTGAGTAGGGCTTTACCTCAATGGAGTAAGCGTATTTTCCGTCGATTTCGGCAGGAAGATATGTGCCGATATTCTGAAAATAATTCGCATCAAAAGCCTGACCCTCGTCGGGACCTCTCGTTTCCCAAACGGTAACGGGAGAGTCCGCTTTGTCCATGTTGTCAAGAGTAAAGGTGTAATTACGCTGTTCCTCGCTGTCGTTGCAGATCACCAGAGAGTAGTCCCCTGTTTCAGTATCCATGACCGTCATGTAGTTGTTGGTAGTCTCGGAAATAGAGTGACTTTCCTTTCCATCTCCGTAGCAGGCGCTGTCAATGAACCGCCAGCCGTTTTGGATAAAATGAGTAAAGTGGGCGGAGGTCCATATTCCGCTGTCGGATTCGTAGTATCCACTCCATGGTGTCTGAGCGTTCAGCAGTGATTTGGGGAAATATTTTGCACCTGAATAGTACGCTGCTACCGCAGGCTGATACTCATACATAGTCATTTTTCCGTTATAATAGCCGTTTATAATTCGGTTGCAAACGTCCAGTGCGCCGTTTGTTCCATTGATACCGCTGCCGCTGCTTGTTACTGCAAGCTTTGCGATATTTGTTGAAGCAACGCCTTCGGTGTACCAGACTTCCTTACCGTAATTTTTGTTCAGCATTTTCACCTTGTCGTTCGCCCATGTATTGTAGTGCTCAGCAAGAATATCAACAGCGTCTCGCAGAGTCTCGTTTTTCATCATCTCGTCGGCAATTTTCCATGAACCTATCTCGTCTGAAGCAACGATTTTTATCTCGCCGTAGTCATAGCGTTCGTCAGTCTCGTTGTTAAGCTTGTCGGCAAAGTAAATTATCCATTCGGTATCCACTGATTCAGCCTCGTTCATATCCGCGCTGACGTGAGTGAACTTCATTCTGTACTTATCATACGCACCGTCAAGAGCAGCTTTATACCATTTGTATCTCGCTTCAAAGCCTTTTTCCTGTGATTCGTTAAATGCGTCCGTGACCCATTTAGGTTCGCCCCAACGAAGCAGATCAACGGTAATATCAGGATTTATTGAAAGAGCATCGGCGGCAAACATAAATCCCGCACCGCGTGTAACATCTGCCTGTTCGTCAACTGAACGCATTATGGACGGCTCCGTTCCGGAAGAGGAGTTAACGTCCGTACCGAATTCGATCTTGATGTGAGTGAGTCCCGCGCCGTAATCGGGCTTGAAAAGCAGGTTCATTATCTCCCAGTAAGCGTCAGGATTTTCGGTTTTGTAGTCCATAAGCAGACGCGAGGAATTGTTTCCCGTAACAGCACCGAGCCCCCTGTAAACCGTACCGTCGTCCATGTTTACGGTGCTTCCGTCAATTGTCACAGCTTTGTATGACATATCCACATTAGCTGTAGGAATTTCCTTCGTAATCTCGGGAGCATTCTGATCATTTTGCATGGAAAAATCCGACCCTTCAGTTGTATTTTCATTTTCCGAACATCCCACAAGGCAACAGGGCAGCATTGCCGCACATATTACGGCAGATATATATT
>CAMWRN010000351.1 GCA_947176675.1 uncultured Clostridia bacterium
GGATTTGTCAGTATAAAAATATGATACATCATTGAAAAAAATTTGTTATGGTGTAAAATAATACTAACGATTTTTTACGGAGAAAGGACTGCTTGCTATGAAAAAAATTGCTGTGGAGATCAACGCGAAAGATAAAATTTCCCGTATCGCTCCCGAAATATACGGTCACTTTGCAGAGCATTTGGGAAGGTGTATTTACAACGGCATCTACGTTGGAGAGGGTTCTGCGATACCCAATGTAAGAGGTATCCGCACCGATATTGTTGAAGCTTTCAAAAAAATAAACCTTCCCGTTCTGCGCTGGCCGGGCGGTTGCTTTGCGGACGAGTACCACTGGAAAGACGGTATCGGCGAAAAATCCTTCCGCAAAAAAATGATAAACACCAACTGGGGCGGAGTTACCGAGGACAATTCTTTTGGTACGCACGAGTTTTTCGATCTCTGCGAACAGGTTGGCTGCGAACCCTACCTTGCGGGAAATCTCGGCAGCGGCACTGTTCGGGAGCTTGCGGAATGGATAGAATACATTACCTTTGACGGCGTATCCCCTATGGCAGACCTGCGCAAACAAAACGGCAGAGAAAAGCCGTGGAAACTAAAATATCTCGGCATTGGCAACGAGAACTGGGGCTGCGGAGGAAGTATGCGCCCCGAATATTACGCCGATGAATACCGCCGCTACCAAACGTTCTGCAAAAATTTCAGCGGCAACGAATTGTTTAAGATCGCCTGCGGTCCAAGCGCAGACGACTACTACTGGACGGAAGTGATGATGAAGAATTTGAACGAATGGCACACCCGCGGAATTTCACTCCACTACTACACCATACCCACAGGCGACTGGAGCAAAAAGGGCAGCGCGCGGGATTTCTCGGTTGAGGAATACTACTCCACAATTTCTAAAACACTTTTTATGGAAGAGCTGGTGACACGCCACGGTGAGATCATGAACCGTTACGATCCGCATCATAAGATCGGCTTGATAATCGACGAGTGGGGCTGCTGGTACGATGTGGAAGAAGGTACGAATCCCGGTTTCCTTTATCAGCAGAACACCATGCGGGACGCAATTGTAGCCGCCTGCAACCTGAATATTTTCAACAGACATTCCGACCGCGTTATCATGGCGAACCTTGCTCAGGCGGTGAACGTACTTCAGTCGCTGGTTCTCACAGAAGGAGAGAAAATGGTTCTTACGCCAACATATCACGTTTTTGATATGTTCAAGTCTCATCAGGGCGGCGAGGCGGTTTACTGCCATACCGAAAATCAGACCGCCGGCAAGGACAAAGACACAGAAATTCCAATACTTTCCTGCTCTGCAAGTGTTAAGGACAGCAAGCTTACCGTCACTGTAGCGAACTGCTCTATCGACGAAGATGCTGAGGTTTGCTTTGATATTTCGGGATTTGAGACTTCTTCTGCGGAAGCAAAGATACTTACAGGAGAATGCCATACTCTCAACGATTTTGATTCTCCCGAAAAAGTTGCTCCAAAGGACTTTGCGGCAAGCCTTAACGGCAGCAGAGTTTCCGCGGCGTTGCCTCCCTGCTCCGTTGTTTCGGTAATTCTTTCATGAGCAGCACAAGCAAGCCGTTCTGCCGAAAATGCCTTTTTGAGGAAATAGACCGAGACGGCGTGTACTCTTCGATAAAGGAGCTTATTTCCGCCCTCACCGAAGAAAAGCGAACGGAGGAAAATGAGTACCGCCACAGACTGGAAATATGCCGCCAATGTAATTCTCTCGGCGAAGGTACCTGCGGAAAATGCGGTTGCTTTGTGGAGCTGCGGGCGGCAAAAGCGGATATGCACTGTCCGCATGAAAATCATTATTGGTAAAAATAATCATTTTTATAATAAAATACCGAGGTTCAAGAAGCCTCGGTATTTCTTTTATAAAAGTTCCATTGTTTGATTTTCATAAAAAGGGCGGAAACAAATCAAACTTGTTTCCGCCCTAAAATTTTGTTTAGCTGTTTTTCTTAGCCTCGATGTCCGCAAGAGCATCCTTTCTGGAAAGATTAATTCTGCCCTGACTGTCGATTTCCATAACCTTTACAACAATCTCGTCTCCGATGGAAACAACGTCCTCCACCTTTTCAACGCGCTGCTTGTCCAGCTTGGAAATATGAACCAAACCGTCCTTACCGGGAGCAATCTCCACAAACGCGCCGAAGTTCATTATGCGGACAACCTTGCCCTTATAGATCGCGCCGATCTCGGGGTCATTTGCAATAGTTTCAACTATCTGGAGAGCTTTCTTTGCGTTGTCCATGTCAATACCGGAAATAAATACATTTCCGTCATCATTAATGTCGATCTTAACGTTGCAGTCAGCGGAGATCTTCTGAATGACCTTGCCGCCCTGACCGATAACCTCGCGAATCTTATCCACGGGAACCTTAGTCTGGAGCATTTTGGGAGCGTATTTGCCCACCTCAGATCTCGGAGCTGGAATAGCTTTCAGCATAATCTCGTCAAGTATATATTCTCTTGCCTTGTGAGTTTTTGCAAAGGCTTCCTTTATAATCTCTGGAGTAAGTCCGTCAACCTTGATATCCACCTGAATAGCGGTGATACCCTTGTGAGTAC
>CAMWRN010000352.1 GCA_947176675.1 uncultured Clostridia bacterium
TCTACACCTATTAAGTCGTCGGCAGAGTCATATGTGTATAAGATACAGCTATTTGCCGTCCGCAGACCTTGCAGTTAAAAACGTCATTGCAGGGGTGATTTTTAAAGTAACCCTTTTCAAATGTTTTTCTTTTATTTTCTCTGTTCAAGAATATTCCTCCAAAAAAGTTATATGGTGAAAATAAATTTTCCCGAATACCTTTTGGGAGGTCGCTGTTCTTTGCAGTACTAACCTCCCGGTCAGTCTGCAATCACCACATAACTAAATTTAATATTCACATAAATTCTCCTTTCTTAAATATTTTGCAGTACTAACCCCTCGGTCAGTCTGCAATCACCTCATAATTGAATTTGATACTCACACAAATCCTCCTTTCTTAAACAATTTTACTCAAAAGCGTTTCGAGATTTTTTTCACAAGAACTGCACAGCGTTTCAAGATTGCGGAAAATTTTCTCCGCGTCCCAGTTCCACCATTGCAGCTCCAGAAGCAGCTCGATCTGCTTTTCGTCAAATCTTTTGCGGACAACTCCGCAGGGATTTCCCGCAGCGACTGCATAGGGCGGTATGTCCCGCGCGACCACGGAATTTGCTCCGATTATCGCTCCATCGCCGATATGAACTCCCGGCATAACGGTAACGTTCTGCCCTATCCACACATCGTTCCCCACAACAGTATCACCTTTGAGCGGCAGCTCGTCCATGGACGGCACACACTTCTCCCAGCCGCTTCCGAAAATGTTGAAAGGATATGTTGTAATCGAACACATTCTGTGGTTCGCGCCGTTCATTACAAACTCAATGCCCTTGGCGATCGCGCAGAATTTTCCGATTATCAGCTTATCGCCGACAAAATCATAGTGATGGGTAACATGGCTCTCGAAATCCTCGCCGCCCGTTTCGCTGTCGTCGTAATAGGTGTAGTCCCCCACAATTATGTTGGGATTTTTTATCACGTTTTTGATGTAACATATACTCGGTACGGCTTCGTTCGGGTGAACGGCATTAGGGTTCGGTCCATACATAAAATCACCTCTTTATAAAGGTGTCTTTCCCCAACAGGCAGGGAAAGACACCAATAACGTTTAACCCATTACAGCAACGACTTCATGAGTACCGCTTGTAATGTCCTTGATAACGTTTCCGTCGATAGCCTTGCCGTCAACGGTAACGGACTTGATTCCCTTTGAAACATGATCTGGATTCTCAATCTTGATGTTGAAAGTAGCTCCGCGGAAGAAGCGGGATACCGAATATTCATCCCAAGCCTTAGGAATTGAGGGGTCGATCTTCAGTCCGTCGTAGTCGGGAATGATACCAAGAATGTACTGTGAAATTGCCACAAAGTTCCATGCGGCAGTACCTGTCAGCCAGCTGTTCTTAGCCTCGCCGAAACGCTTAGCGTCCTTGCCCGCGATCATCTGAGCGTATACATAAGGCTCAGTGCGGTGAAGCTTTTCGTCCTCCTGATAAGCGGGAGCAATTCTTGTATAGTAATCAAAAGCAGTATCACCCATTCCGGCGTGTGCGGCAGCGCACATTATCCATGCGTTATTGTGGCAGAAGATACCTGCGTTCTCCTTATAGCCGCCAGGATATGTGGATATCTCACCGTACTCAACAATATAGCTTGTAAATGCAGGATTGTTCAACACAAGACCATGCTCTGTGCCCAAGTATTTGTCAATGCTTGCCATAGTCTTTTCGGTAAATTCTTTTCCGCCTACGTCGGACATTACACAGAAGCCCTGAGGTTCAATGAATATCTTACCCTCTTTATTCTCGTTTGAACCGACTTTCTTTCCGTATGCGTCATATGCACGCAGGAACCATTCGCCGTCCCAACCGTACTTAACGATAGCTTCTTTCATCTTATCAATCTCAGCCTGAGCCTTGTCAGCCTCGGCATTGTCGCCCATTCTGCGGCAAAGCTCAACGTACTCAGGTCCGATGTAGGTGAACATACCAGCAATCATTACAGACTCCGCAGTCTCCTCGTTAAGAGGCGCCCCTGTTTCGGGATTTACTTCCTTAGCAATATTGCTTGCAGTATTCTGGAAGCTCTCGCCTGGAACACGTGAGAAGCAGTTAAGGTTAAGGCAGTCGTTCCAGTCGGCACGTCCGATAAGCGGCAGACCATGAGGACCCTTGTTGTTTACAACATGATAGAAGCTTCTCTTAAGGTGGTCAAGCAGGGGCTGAGCAAGCTTGGGATCGTTCTTGTAGTCAACCTGTTCCTTGAGTATATCGTAATCGCCGGTTTCCTTGATATAGGCAGCGGTGGACAGGATCATCCAAAGAGGATCGTCATTAAAGTTTGTGCCCGCAGCGTCGTTGCCTTTTTTAGTGAGAGGCTGATACTGGTGGTAGTTGCCGCCGTCCTCAAGCTGAGTAGCAGCAATGTCGAGAATTCTCTCTCTTGCTCTTTCGGGTATCTGATGTACGAAGCCCAGCAGATCCTGATTGGAATCACGGAAACCCATGCCCCTGCCTATGCCGCTTTCAAAGTAAGAAGCGGAGCGGGACATATTGAATGTAACCATACACTGGTACTGGTGCCATATATTTATCATACGGTTAAACTTC
>CAMWRN010000353.1 GCA_947176675.1 uncultured Clostridia bacterium
GATCTACACAACGCTCCCCTCAAGGATAGCGTCAAACGACACATACAACGAGTTTACTCATTCTAATTACTCCTATAATTACGGCTCAAGATACGTTCTGCTCCCCGCAAACTACGACAAGGTAAAACTCAATACTGCGATTGCCAAGTACAACAACAGATATGAATATTACACAATCTACAACGAGAGACCCGCTACTAATCAGAATGCGTGGGACGATGTAAAAACATGGAATGTTATCGAAGCTTCCACAGGCAAGTCGATAACAAGATATATGCTTGTTCCCTACAACTACGATCAGGACAGAGCTGACAAGATCATCAACGACGACAGAGGTTCAAGCAATGTTTACACTTACTATGCTATCTACGACACATATCCTACTATAAACGCTCAGACTGACAACGTTGTCACATACACCAAGAATGGTCTATGGAGATACATGGTAGTTCCCAAAACAGGCGTTGATATTGTCAAGAGAAATGAAGCTATCAAGAACGATACAGGCGTTTACGAAGCATACGTAATGTATGAAACCTCTCCTACAGCCAACGCTGCCAAAGGCGAGTATGTTTTGCCTATGCAGTATGGTTCAAAAATAATTTATGTTCTTTGTAATTATCCTCAGGGTAGTGATGCACATAGGCTGGCATACAATAATGTAAGCACTGCTGCACCTAAGGGAACCTGATTTTCCCCTATCCCATCGCTTAAAAACTATCCCCGCTGTGCCCAAGTACAGCGGGGATAACTTCATTAATAAGATTAAACCGTTGGGAAACCTAAACTTCCCAACGGTTTGTTTAATAAATACAATGTTATCTTTTTCCGCCCTGTCCGAACTGAAGATTCTGCGAAGACCGTACAGGCTGCGGATTCTGTGCGGGAGCAGCAGTCTGTATCTGCGGCTGTGCGGGAACGGTCTTGACCGCCTGACGTGTTCTTCTTATGTCCGCAAGATTTGACTGGAGACATTCCTCCGTCCGGACAAGAACATCGTCAATGTATTTATTGGCGGCATTTTTAAGCTCTTTGGCTTTAGCCTGAGCCTGATTGAGAATATCCGTAGCTCTCGCCTTTGCAGCCTTTGTGATCTCATCGTTTGAAACAATGACCTTTGCCCTGTCCTCAGCACGGCGGATAATAGCATCTGCTTCCTTATTAGCGTCGGTCATGATAGACTGCCGGTCGCGTACGATAAGCTTCGCCTGTTTGATCTCCTGCGGAAGATTAAGTCTTATCTCATTTATGTAATCCCTCATCTGGTCGCAGTCGATGATAGATTTTTTAACCGAAAACGGCACAGACGCGGCGCTGTCAAGCAGATCGTCCATCATATCGAGAATATCATCAATAATCATAATTTTACCATCCTTTCACTAAAAAGGCACAGCCGCGACAATAGATTCAAAAGCTTTGCAGCGGCATTACTTCATTTCCTCGGGCTTTTTCCAAAGACGGGCCTTGATGTCTTCAAGAATACACTGGGGGACAAAGTGACTTATATCTCCTCCAAAAGCAGCGATCTGCTTCACTACGCTTGAAGAAAGATACATATTCTCCGCGCTTGTTGTAAGAAAGACCGTTTCCGCGCCGTCGTAGAGTATTTTATTTGCCAGAGCCATCTGGAACTCATACTCGAAGTCGGAAACCGCTCTCAGACCTTTTATGATCGCGCAGGCATTCACACTCTTGACATAATCCGCCAACAGCCCGTCCCATATGTCGATAACCACATTGTCAAGATGAGATGTGACCTTTTCAATCATTCTTACCCGTTCAACAGCGGTAAAGCTTGGGTTCTTGACCGCATTTACTGACACCAGAACGATCACCTTGTCAAAAAGCTGGGAAGCCCGCTGGATAATATCCCTGTGTCCGAATGTCACCGGATCAAAGCTGCCCGGACAAACCGCCACTCTCCTGTTTGCAGTGCTCATTCCGCTTCTTCCTCATTTCCGTTTCTATAGAGCGTAACTTCTGTTTTTCCGTACCTGTAGGTTTTCCGTTTTACAAAGCTGCCGAAACTTTCCGGAAGCTCCAAACCCTTTTCATGCTCGCACACAATTATGCCTCTGTCCGACATATGACCGCACAGCAGCGGCATTACCTTTTCAATAATACCTTTTTTATAGGGTGGATCCACAAATGCGATATCGAAGTTTTGTCTGCACATTCTCAGATACTGCTCCGAATCGGAATTCATAACGACCGCCTCATTGCGAAAGCCTGACGCAGCAATATTTTCCTTTGCAGTTTCCACAGATACGCGGGAACTGTCCACAAAAACACATGATTTAGCTCCGCGGGAGAGCGCCTCTATTCCAAGCTGACCCGAACCCGCAAACAAGTCCAACACCGCTGAACCTGCCAGATCAAACTGTACAGCGGAAAAAACGGCTTCCTTGACCTTGTCGGAAGTGGGACGAACGTCCATACCCGCAGGAGCGACCAACCGTCTGCCTCTTGCGGAACCGGTTATAACACGCATGGCAAAAAACCTTTCCTAAAAACTTCCTGTAACAATTAATTATACCTTATTTTATCCAATTTGTAAACACTTATTG
>CAMWRN010000354.1 GCA_947176675.1 uncultured Clostridia bacterium
ATTATTTTGAACATTTTTGCCAAAGGCGCCGAACACAGCAAGCTTGACCAGACTGTAAACAAATTTTTGTCGTCGGTGATAAAAATTGTTGTGACGGCTATCGTCATTATCGTTGTACTTAGTATCCTTGGCATACCGATGACCTCAATCATCACCGTGCTTGGCACAATGGGTGTGGCTGTAGGTCTTGCTCTAAAGGACAGTCTTTCCAACGTTGCAGGCGGCGTTATTCTGCTTATCAACCGCACGCTCAAGGTTGGCGATTACGTTGATATCGGTGCATATTCCGGTGTTGTAGACGAGGTGTCAATACTATTCACAAAAATCACCACGGTTGATAACAAGGACATATTTATCCCAAACGGTACCGTTGCAACATCGGCAATCACAAACTACAGCATGGAAGGTAACAGACGTGTTGATCTTGTTTTCGGGATATCCTATGACAATGACCACAAAAAGGCGATCTCCGCCATTAACAGTGTAATCGAAAAGCACCCGCTTATTGTCAAAGAACCTGGATCGTTTGTAAGACTTGGAGAATTGGGAGCAAGCTCGCTGAACATCACAGTAAGAGTATGGACGAAAAATGCGGATTACTGGACGGTATATTTCGACCTGATCGAACAGGTGAAAGAAAAATTCGATGCGGAGAATATAGTCATTCCCTACAACCAAATGGATGTTCATGTTATCGATAAGAAATAACAAAACAAAGGAGCAGCGGTAAAGCTTTTGAACTTTACCGCTGTGTTTTTATGGTGTTTTGCTGTTATATGTTGTTGAGCAGCGCAGCCATATCATAAAGTCCAGCAGGGCAATTTGCAAGAAAGACAGCCGCACTTACAGCTCCAGCCGCAAAAACTTCTTTGGAAGCAGCCGAGTGAGACAGTGTAATGACTTCGTCTCTTCCTGCGAAAATAATATCGTGCTCGCCGACAATGGTTCCGCCCCTGACAGAGTGCATACCGATTTCGTTTTTCTCACGCTTTTTGCGCTGTGAATGTCTGTCGTATACACACTGATACTTATTGTCAAGCGTTTCATTTATAGCGTTTGCGAGCATGATAGCCGTGCCGCTGGGGGCATCAATTTTTTGATTGTGATGTTTCTCGAGAATCTCTATATCGAACTGTCTTCCCAATACCGTTGCTGCAGTCTTGGCAAGCTTGCACAGCAGATTTATTCCCAAGGACATATTAAATGTAAAGAACACAGGAATCTGCTCTGCTGCTTTTTTAATTTCAGCAATTTCTTCATCGGTGTAGCCGGTAGCGGCAAGAACTACCGCTGTCCCTGTGGAAAGACAGTATTCGAGCAGACCGTTTAAAGCCGATGGGTGAGAGAAGTCGATAATAACATCCGGTTTCTGAGGAAGCTCTGATGGGTGAGTGTACACATCAAAACCACGGTTTCCATCGTGTGCGATATCAATTCCCGAAATAACGTTGCAGTCGTTTCGCTCACTTATAACCGAAGCAATGACCTTTCCCATTTTTCCGTTAGCTCCGCTGATTGTAACAGTAACCATTTTATCAGTCCTTTCAATGCGTAAAGGCGGATATCTATACATATATTTAAATGATCATCTGATCGCCAATTATATGTAAAGTTAATAACCTATACATGTGTTATTTGATTGCTCCAACTGATTTCAGAGACTGAGTAAGAATATCTATCTTGTTTTGCTCCATTTTGAGAAGCGGCAGGCGGCATTCGCCTGCGGAAAAACCTATGAGGTTCATAGCTTCCTTAACGGGAATCGGATTAACATCAATAAACAAGTTATTCATAAGTTCAAGATATTTTATCTGCATTTTTGCGGCTTCCAAAACGTTGTTATCAAGACAAAGCTGTGTGATATCGTGAGTTTCTTTGGGGCAAATGTTGGAAAGCACACTGATAACGCCCTTTCCGCCAAGGGACATTATGGGTACGATCTGGTCGTCGTTGCCACTGTAAACGTCCAGTCTGTCGCCGCACTTTTCGATGATTTTGGCAATGGCGGAAATATTGCCGCTTGCTTCCTTAACAGCAACGATATTCTTGTGATTTGCAAGCACGTCGTATGTATCGAGGGTAATATTCACACCGGTCCGCGAGGGTACATTGTACAAAATTATGGGTATATTCACGCTGTCCGCAATAGCCGTAAAATGGGCAATCAAGCCTCTTTGAGATGTCTTGTTGTAGTACGGGGTAACCACTAAAAGCGCGTCTGCGCCAAGTCTTTCCGCCTCAACGGAAAGGTCAACCGCATACTTTGTATCATTGCTGCCCGTGCCTGCAATTACGGGAACGCGCCTGTTCACCTTGTCAACGCAGTAGCGTATGCACTCAACATGCTCCTCGTCCGTCAGGGTTGCGGATTCGCCTGTCGTGCCGCAAACAATAATTGCATCAGTGCCATTATCAATTTGAAAATCAATTATCCTGCCGAATTCGTCATAATTTATGGAACCGTCAGCGTTCATAGGTGTGACAATGGCAACGCCTGCGCCTGTAAAAACAGTATTTTTCATAAAAACGATCCTTTCCAAATTATTTCAAGTTTATAGTATAGGT
>CAMWRN010000355.1 GCA_947176675.1 uncultured Clostridia bacterium
GAGAAGAGCCTTGGTGTCAGCAGGAATTTGCACTGACCGATGAAATAGTCAAAATGGCGGCAAAAACTTCCGAAACGGCAATTGTTGTTATCGGCAGGACCGCCGGAGAGGAGCACGATAACAAGGCCGAGGAAGGCTCTTATTTCCTGACGACGGCGGAAAAGGATATGCTGAAAAAGGTTCGCAGCGGATTCGATAAGGTGATAGTGTTGCTCAACGTGGGAAATATCATGGATATGGGATTTGTGGATGAATTTTCTCCCGATGCAGTCCTGTATGTATGGCAGGGCGGAATGACGGGCGGCATGGGAGCTGCAAAAGTCATAACGGGCGAGATATCCCCATGTGGTAAGCTTCCCGATACGATTGCATACAATATTTCAGACTATCCCTCCCATAAATATTTCGGCAATACCGAGAGGAACTTTTATACCGAGGATATTTATGTTGGATATCGCTGGTTTGAGACTTTTGCTAAAGACCGTGTTCGCTATCCGTTTGGCTTCGGACTTTCATACACAAAGTTTTATATTACTTATTCGGCAGAAAAAATCGGAGACGAGTTCGTTATTTCCGCTGATGTGAAGAATATCGGAGACCGTAGCGGCAAAGAAGTTGTGCAAGTGTATTGCCAAGCCCCACATGGAAAGCTCGGTAAGCCATCGCGTGTCCTTTGCGGATATGAAAAAACAGAATGCCTTGCTCCCTCGGAAAGTCAGACAATTAAAATTACTGTAAAGCTTTCCGATATTGCTTCTTACGACGATTCGGGTATTACGGGAAATCGTTTTGCTTGGGTCATTGAGGAGGGCAAATACAATTTTTACGCAGGAACCGATGTCAGAAGTGCTGAAAATATCCTTACGTGGACAGAGGATAAAAATATTGTTATTGAGCAGCTTAAACAGGCTCTTGCACCTGTTCAGCCGTTTGAGAGGATAAAGGCTGAGTATTCGTGCGGAGTGTTAGAACCTACTATGGAAGCCGTTCCAATGTCCGAGATAAATGAGGACAAACGCAGAATCGAAAATATTCCATCGGAAATTCCTTTTGAGGGTGATAAGGGAATTAAGCTTGAAGCTGTGGCAAAGGGCGAAAAGACTATGCAGGAATTTATTTCCCAGCTTACCGACAACGCCCTAATCTGCATTATCCGCGGCGAGGGTATGTGTTCTCCGAAAGTCACAGCGGGTACTGCTGCGGCGTTCGGCGGTGTGTCAAATCGTCTGGAAGAACTTGGCGTTCCCTGCGGCTGCTGTTCTGACGGACCTTCGGGTATGCGGCTTGACTGCGGCACAAAGGCGTTCAGCCTGCCGAATGGTACGCTTATTGCGGCGACGTTTAATAAAAAGCTTATCACGGAATTGTTTGAATTTCTCGGTATGGAGATGTCTGCAAACGGTGTAGACTGCCTGTTGGGTCCGGGTATGAACATTCACCGTCATCCCCTTAACGGACGGAATTTCGAGTATTTCTCCGAAGATCCGTATCTTACGGGAACTATTGCAGCGGCGGAGCTGACAGGTATGCACCGTCACGGCGTTACCGGAACAATAAAGCATTTCTGCGGCAACAATCAAGAGACAAATAGACATTTTCTTGATACCGCTGTATCGGAAAGAGCGCTGCGCGAGATATACCTGAAAGGCTTTGAGATAGCAGTAAAGCAGGGCGGAGCAAAATCCATAATGACGACTTACGGAAAGGTAAACGATCTCTGGACGGCTGGAAATTTCGATCTTAACACGGAGATATTGCGTAATCAGTGGGGTTACAAAGGCTTTACGATGACGGACTGGTGGGCGAATATAAACGACCGAGGCTGTGACACTGATAAGAATAATTTTGCTGCAATGGCAAGAGCTCAGAACGATGTATATATGGTTTGCTCAAACGGAGAAAGCCACAGCGACAACATTATGCAGAGTCTTTCTCAGGGGAAAATAACACGCGGCGAGCTTCAGCGGAATGCAGAAAATATTTTGAGGTTTCTTATTGATACTAACGCTATGCGCAAACTTATGGGTACTGAGGAAAAAGTCGAGGTGATAAATAAGCCGGAAAGCGAGATCGATGAGATCATCAGAAATGCTCCATGCTACGATATGGACAAAAAGCTTACGATCGACCTGTCTGAGGTCAAAACCGCAAGGAATTCTGACTATCAGTTTATGCTGAATCTTAAAGCAACGGGAATGTACAGAGTTACTTTAACGGCAAGCTCCGATCAGAGCGAGCTTGCGCAGATACCTGTTACGCTTTTTGCAGGTGCAATCAGAACGATTACATGGAACGGAACTGGAGGAAAACCTGTTTCTATCTCGCTTGAGATACCGATGTTTTCACTTAACAACACAGTACGGCTTCACTTCGGTATGGGCGGACTTGATCTTATCAGCGCGGAATTTGAGCTTATCCGTGCGGGTCTTTAAAAAATATACCGAGAAGGACTGTACGGTTTTGTATAGTCCTTTTTAACATATGCTGTTATTTGACAATTAGTATCTTTACAGATATGTATTCATTGATTTATTTTCTTTTTCTTGATATGTTCATAAATG
>CAMWRN010000356.1 GCA_947176675.1 uncultured Clostridia bacterium
TATGTATATATTATACACCAATCCGACAAATAAAGCAATAGGCTTTTGCAATTTTTTGTATAATTTTTAACGATTTTTACCGAGAATTTTAATAGAAGTCTGATGACGACGTATATCATAAAAAACGGACAGGGCTTAGTCAGTGTTGGAGTCCTGTCCGTTTTCAATATGATATATATTTTGAGGAACGCATTTTTGATCGGAATCTATGAAAAATTGTTCCGCATAAGCGTGAAGAATTTACAAACCGATCCTATTTAATGTTTGCATTTATTTCTTTTAATATCTCAACGACTTCTATATCTCCGTCTACGAGTACTTCTATTATTGGCTCATGACCGTCTTCATTTGGACCGTTTAACCAATATATCTCTGCCAATCTGAGATTTTCTTTCTCAGAAATCGTTCCGTCAAAGCATTTATAAGCATCTCCGCAATAGCAGTTCCCGTTGACCTCTATCTTGGCAACACAATAAGTAGGACGTCCGATGCGGGCAAAATACTCACCCCATCGCTCAGCCTCCTCATATGTCTTGGAAACATACAATGCAGCCATGCGTGACGGATACTGCGGATATTTTTCCTTTCTGACTTTTTCCAAAGCCAGCTCACGAAGAGCAACATCAACCTCATGGCTCAATTCAATCCCTTCATATTTTTCGGGATTCTTGTAAATATCCTCAACTGTGCTCATCTGTGCATACACACGATTATACACGCCATTAGGGTGTTTTTCATCCAAGACAAAGTGCTGCCCAACTTGTTTGGGAACATCTGAAACCACATGATAAAAAATCATAAAATTCTCCTTTTTAACTGTAAGCTTTAAACCCTATAGACCGATACAATCTTTCCATGGATCTGTTAATTGCGCGGAGCGTAATTATTGACGCTCCGTCGGCAAAAGCATCATATACGGCTTTTTCGCATACAGCCTTTGCAAATCCTTTGTTACGCATTTCGGGGATTGTACCTACAAATTCAAGAGATGCAGTCCCGTGTAAGCATAATAAAAATAACCTCCTTGACTTTTATTATACTTAAAAATATCTTTTTGTGTGGATTTTGGAACGAACGGTCAATATATTGCCCGAACGGTGCTTTTTAGTTAAAAATTAACAGTTTAAAGTGCAGCAAACATAAAAAAGACTGGAGTTTTTTGAGATTTTTAGCGTAAGGTATATTTAGCATATTCGGATTCGCGGCAGGGAAGTGCTGTTAACGTTTTTCCGAATAAGCGTAACCGAAGTTTATCGGAGGAGCAGTCACGGAAAGGTACACAAACTCGGTACCGCCGTCGTTCAGCAGACCGTGAACATCGTTGTCCGCAAAGCGCACCACGTCTCCCGCGGAAAAATCCTTGGTTTCTTCGTTGTCAAGCAGAAGCTTTCCGCTGCCTTTGAGAGCGTACCATATCTGCTCCGATGCGCTGTGAGTATGCCGCGGCTGACTTGCGCCCGGTTCAAGGTGTACCTCGGTTATGGTCACTCTCTTGCTTTCAGAATTTTCGGGATTCAAAAGCTGGCGTGACACCACTCCGGGATTGGCAAGCTCCTTGATATTTGATGATTTGATGAATTCCATGATAATTCCTCCTTATAATTTTTCAATATATTACAGTAAACCCTCGTTTTTCATTTTTTCAAGAGAACGATCAATTGACATCTCAAGTTCATCTTCAACATGGTAATATACCGCAAGCTGGATAAGAGCGTTGACCGCTTGTTTGATCTCATCAGCCATATGCTGCTTTGAGGGTTCACCATGCTTTTGCGCTTTGATACCGCTTTTTTCAAAGTGATTTACTTCACTTGCAACCTCGCCGCACTCTTCGAGAATTCTCGCAGTTATTTGATACGGCTCATTGCCGTTTGGAAAACGTTTTGTGTAGCCTTTTGCCAATTGATACAGTCTATTCGTGGTTATGACCTCTTCAATGTGTAAAATAAAAACAGCAATCACGATATAATATCATGACTGCTGTCCAATGTGGGGTGGGAGATGGGTTTCGAACCCACGACCTTCGGGACCACAATCCGACGCTCTAACCAGCTGAGCTACACCCACCATATGGCGCGCCTTACTGGATTCGAACCAGTGGCTTACTGCTTAGAAGGCAGTTACTCTATCCAGCTGAGTTAAAGGCGCACATTTTAGTAAATATTCGGCAACGTTACAAATGCAGCGCTACCGAATTAATGGAGCGGGTGATGGGAATCGAACCCACGCGACCAGCTTGGAAGGCTGGAGTTCTACCATTGAACTACACCCGCATTTATATCTTATCTTTTGCAACGAAAATAATTATACCACATACTGAAAGATTTGTCAAGAGTTTTTGAAAAATTTTTCAGAAAAATTTTCGGGGCACGCCTAAACGCACCCCGAACAGGGTTTCAGACAGCTTCTACCTCAATCTCACCCTTTTTCTCGCCGATCTTTATCACTGCAAACGGATTTTCTGCGCTGTTTATTATCAGTCTCATATACACAACTCACGCTCCCGACGACTAAAAAGCAGTAGAACTAGGAG
>CAMWRN010000357.1 GCA_947176675.1 uncultured Clostridia bacterium
CAATTATATCAATTGACAAATAAAACAAATATATTTGCATGAATATATTTATTTTGTGTATTTGCGCGAATATATCAAATGTGTTATGATAAAGATTGGAGAGGTAATTTATGTCGCCAACAAGTAAATCTCAGCAAAGAGCAGTGCATAAATATGTAAAAAATAATTATGACAGAATTAATCTGACAGTATATAAAGGTCAGAGGGAAATTATCAGAAACCACGCCGAGAGACAGGACGAAACACTTAACGGTTTTGTAAACAGGGCAATTGCCGAACTAATGGAGCGCGAGGGTGAGCCTCTGCTCGTTCATAAGAAAAATGAAAATGAGGAATAAATTTTATACCATCTAATTTCTAAAAAAGGTGCAATTATTATGCTGAAACTAATAAAACGCTGCCCAGAATATGTAAGAGGATACAAAGAATATTGTCAGGAAGCCTATGACAATAACGTTATCTATTTCAGACCCACCGACCCGAAGTTGATAGATGACGAATGGTTCAGTCGAACGAAAGGCTTTTACGACAAAAAGGAGACAGGAGAAATTCAGCCGATAAGCTTCCATTTCTGGGCAGTTGACAGCGAGAAATTTATAGGCGAGTTTCAACTGCGGACAGAATTTCCGCCAAAAGTAATGACGGACATAGGTAGCATAGGATACGCGGTGCGCGTGTCCGAACAGGGCAAGGGGTACGGCACAGAAATATTAAAGCAGGGACTGCCTATTGCCAAAGAGTACGGCATGGAAAAAGTTCTTTTCACTATCAATGATGAAAACGCCGTGTCCGCTCATATCTGTGAGAAGCTCGGCGGTCAGCTTATTGATAAAATAGAGGCGTACAACGACGCTGAGGGTCACCACATCTTGCGCAGATATTGGGTATATCTGTAATTGTCCCCCAAAAGGAGTGATTTTATGGGACTTAACGAAATACCGTCCGCAAACCGCGTCCACATCGGCATTTTCGGCAGGCGGAACGCGGGCAAATCCAGCGTTATGAACGCACTTACAAACCAAAGCATTGCAATAGTTTCCGACGTTTTGGGTACTACCACCGACCCCGTTTTAAAGGCTATGGAGCTTCTCCCCATAGGTCCCGTGGTGATGATAGATACCCCCGGCATTGACGACGAGGGGGAGCTTGGCGCTCTCCGCGTGAAAAAAAGCTACCAAATGCTGAACAAGACGGACATCGCCGTTGTGGTACTGGAGTGCGAAACGGAAAGTCCCGAAGATACTGCTTTGATTGAAAAAATTCGTCAAAAGAATATTCCACTTGTTATTTTTCACAACAAATCGGACGTACTTACCGAAAATTCCCAAACAAAAGAGGGACACTTCTACGGCAGTGCTCTGAAAAATATCGGTATCACTGAACTTAAAAATGAAATTGCAAGGCTTGCCAAAGCAGAAGAACCCGACCGAAAAATTGTGGGAGACTTGCTTTCACCGCTTGACATTGCCGTACTTGTAGTACCTATTGACGCCTCCGCTCCCAAAGGCAGGCTTATCCTGCCACAGCAGCAGACTATCCGCGACATTCTTGAATCGGGCGGTATCTCCGTTGTTGTAAAGGAGACCGAGCTTGCGGAAACCTTGAAAAAATTGGGTACTCCACCAAAAATCGTCATAACCGACAGTCAGGCGTTCGGAATGGTGAACAAAATCGTCCCCAAAGACATTCTGCTTACGTCCTTTTCGATTCTGTTTGCGCGTTATAAGGGCAATCTTGAGACTGCCGTCCGCGGCGCAAAGGCTTTGGACGGCTTAAAGGACGGGGACAAAATCCTCATTTCCGAGGGCTGTACTCACCACCGTCAATGCGGCGACATAGGCACTGTTAAGCTTCCCGCATGGATAAAGAAGCATACTTGTGCGGACGTTTCCCTTGACTTTACATCGGGAACGGAATTCCCAGACGATTTAAGCGGCTATTCGGCGGTTATCCACTGCGGCGGCTGTATGCTCAACGAGAGGGAAATGAAGTACCGCTACAAATGCGCTGAGGATCAAGGCGTGCCGATAACCAACTACGGAATTGCCATCGCCCATATGCACGGTATCCTCAAACGCAGCGTTGAACCTTTTGAGGACATCAGAAAAATTCTTGAATAGAAACCAAAACCTCCGCCGATCCAAAATGTTCAGCGGAGGTTTTGATTATGATTCGGTGCAGTGCTTTTCGGCAGAAACAGTCCCGGAAACCGATTCGTCGGTCTCAGACTTAGTTTTTCCGTCGGCGTTGTATTTTTTCAAAAGTCTCTTTTTGCAGATGAAGTAAGCGGGGATCAGGAACAAGTCTGCAAGAATCCACGCCGTTGGTGAAGCAAAGCAGACCGCGATAAATCCGTATATCCTTACCATGTGGGATATAAACCATCTTCCTGCCATTTCCAGAATTCCGGCAAAGGTTGCCGTTGGGGAAAATCCCATGCCCTGTATGAAAAATCTCACGATATTTACCATCGCCAAAGGGAAATAAAATGCCGAAAGTATGGTCAGGAACTGCTTTACAAGCGGAATAAGA
>CAMWRN010000358.1 GCA_947176675.1 uncultured Clostridia bacterium
GCTTAACAGAAATGCGATAATTATTATTGAAAATAAATAACACAGTTTTCTGAAGTATCCGAAAATGCAGATGTTCTTTGCGGTCTGTCTTCGTCATTGATGAGACTGACAAATGAAAATCCCATGCTCGGCTGCACAAAGTTCATCATGATTTTGCAAATCGTAAACAAAGCAGCAAGTACGGCAAAAATAAATATCCTTTGACATATTTCCACATCGCAATTTTACTTTCAGTCTGCAAATTTTACTTTATTCTTAATAATAATTTTTGAGAAAATCAACACTGACACAACCACAGTCAGCACTTCCGCAATCGGAAATACAGCCCACAAAAGCCAGTTCAGCTCATAATTCAATTTTGCAATATGCGCAAAAATTATTGCGGTCGGGAAAACAAACAAAAGCTGTCTGCAAACGGAAACCGCAAGAGAACCGATACCGCTTCCCAAAGCTTGAAAAATTCCCTGAAACGCTATGTTTATTCCTGCGAAAACCAGTCCGATAGAAATAATATGAATTGCGCTTATGCAAAGAGCCTGTGTTTCTCCCGAAAGTCCGAAAATTTCCGAAAATGGCACTGCAAATATTTCAAGTACCGCACAGCCCGCAAGCATAATTATTGCTGTAAACAAATGTCCGAATTTCACGCAGTCTTTAATCCGCCTTTCGTCACCCATGCCGCAGCTGAACGCTGTTATCGGAGTAATTGCGTCTCTCATTCCAAACGCCGCAAACAGCAGGAATTGCTGGATCTTATAGTACAGACCGTAAGCCGTGACCATATTCTCGCCGATACCGTTGAGAATCAAATTCATGCCGTAGGTCATGACCGAGATCAAAGCTTGTGAAATAATTGCGGGAAATCCCACAGAATAAATTGTACCGATAATTTTCAAAGACGGTTTTAAATCGTGCGGCTTTATGCGAATTGATTTGTTAAATTTAATGTGGAAGACAAGCGCTGCAATAAACGAAACGATTTGTCCTATAACCGTTGCATACGCCGCACCCTTTACTCCCATTTCGGGACAGCCGAGAAGTCCGTAAATCAATATTGGATCCAGTACTATATTTGTGACTGCGCCTAAAATTTGAGCAATCGTTGAGCATAGGGAATGTCCCGCCGCTTGGAGCGTTTTTTCAAAAATCGCGAACATTGACATCCCGAAAGACAGCACGCAGCATATACTCAAATATTCCGTTCCCATTTGGGAAATAACAGCGTTGTCCGTCTGGGAATTTATATAAATTCCTGAACCGAAAATTCCGAACAGCAAAAAAATTATATATATCGCCAAACTGAGAAAAACTGCATTTCCCGCAGTTTTATTTGCAGTTTTGCCGTCGTTCTGACCGAGGCTTTTGGCGATAAGGACATTAGCTCCCACGCCCGTGCCGATACCTACCGCCACCATAAGTATCTGCATGGGAAAAGCCAACGTCAGCGCATTGAGAGCGTCCTCGCCGCCCTGCGCCATATTTGATACAAATGCGCTGTCCACAATATTGTATACCGCCTGCAGAACCATTGAAATTATCATTGGAATCCCCATCGAAAGCATCAGGTTTTTTACGGGAAGCGCCGCCATTTTTTCATTTTTATTGTTCATAACTTACCTCCATAAAAATAAAAAATGTGCAGCCTACCGATCGGAATTACGCGGTAAGCTACACATCTTGAAATAAGTATACCAATTTTTATTTATGATGTCAAAGGCGATTTTGCACAATCTTGCTTGTTTATTTGCATTTTGTTTTGTCAGATCATATATCCCTAATGTTTAATTTTAATAAGTCCGGTCATACTCTTTCCGCAAACCGCAACAGTAAAGGCATTATGCAGAAAAAATCGGACATATAATCAAGTGCGGTTATTATTCACAGCTGCTTGAACAGAATGAAAAGATGCGGTTAGTACAGACAGGGCAGTATATTTCGTAAAAGCGCCGCACAGACGCCAATGTACAAAAGACAAGATTTTTTACCGGTCTGCAATTGGCTGTAAGCAAGTTCACTAAAAATATTGACCTTACAGATCCTTTATGCTATAATTATTACTGTAAATTTATTTTCTGGAGGCTGCTGTAAATGAAAATCGTGATAATCGGAGGAGTTGCCGCCGGTACAAAGGCGGCGGCTAAGATCAAGCGTGAGAACCGTTCGGCACAGGTAGAAGTATACACCAAAAGCCGCGATATTTCCTACGCAGGCTGCGGGCTGCCTTACTACGTGGGCGGCGGCATCGAAAGCCGCGAAGAACTTATTGTGAATACTCCCGCAAAGTTTTCTGCATTGACAGGAGTCAATGTTTTTAACGGACAGGAAGCGGTTTCTGTCAATACAGAATCAAAAACCGTGCAGTTCCGTTCCGTTGACGATGGTTCACAGCAGGATGTCTCATATGACAAACTCATTATTGCAACCGGAGCTGCGCCTATTGTCCCGAAAATCGACGGCACAGGTCTGAACGGCGTGTTTACCGTACGCACTCCCGATGATGCGATCGCTGTC
>CAMWRN010000359.1 GCA_947176675.1 uncultured Clostridia bacterium
AATATATATGTCTAAGAATTGAGAGGAAATGTTTTATGCAAAATGATAATTTTAATCAGGGATTTAAATATTACCGCGTTTTGAAAATTTACGGAAAGCTTATGAGCGGGGAAGTCGTTAATAAGTCCGAGGAAGCAAGGGCTTTCGGAGTAACGGAGCGCACCTTTCAGCGCGATATAGAGGATCTGCGCTGCTTTTTTGCCGATGACGCCGATGACAGCGGAATACGCAAGGAGCTTGTTTACAGCAGGGAGCTGAACGGATATTATCTTGTGAACAGGGATACGTCCATGCTGAACGGCAGCGAGACCATTGCGCTGTGCAAGATACTGCTTGAAAGCCGCGCTTTTACTAAAGAAGAGATGGCTCCGATAGTGAACAAGCTTTTGGACTGCTGCGTACACCCCAAAAGCAAAAAAGAGGTCGCCGACTGCATTTCCAACGAGCTGTACTGCTACATAGAACCTAATCACCGCAAAAATTTTATCGGCTGTATATCGGACATAAGCAAGGCTATCAGCGAACGGAAGTACATGAAGATCAGATATCTGCGGCATGGCGATTCTGAGACCGAGCGGGTCATAAAGCCTGTGGGAATAATGTTTTCGGAATTCTATTTTTATCTGTCCGCGTTTGCAGACAATATGAATAACAGCGTATCATTTAACGGCGAAGACGTATTTCTGTCGGCATACAGGGTAGACAGAATACAACAATTTGAGGTGCTGGACAGAAATTTTGACGCACCCTACAAAGACAGATTTGACGAAAGAGAAATCCGAAAAAGGATATCGTTTATGTGCGGAGGTAAACTTCGCAGGATCAAGTTTTTGTATAAAGGAAAAGATGTGGAATCGGTTTTGGACAGGTTTCCGGCATCAAAGATTGTCGGCAGGACAGACGAGGGGACTGTTATTATTGCGGAGGTTTTCGGTGACGGCTATGATACGTGGGTCAGGAGTCAAGGAAAAGCGGTAGAGGTTTTGCACAACTAAAAACGGAGGATAGGACTGTAAGTGTTCTGTCCTCTTTTTTTAATGGCAAAAGCATGGCTTTTAAGAAGAAAAATTTTCTTTATTTGGCGTTCAAAAACTGATTTCTGTGTCTGTAATCAAATTTTAATTGACATTTTCTGTGATATGGTTTATACTTAATATGTATTGCTATGCTTGCTTTGCTTGACCGTAACTTAAACTTATCTCAGGCGGCGTGCGGAATCGACGGTCTGCACGTTCATGCCTTAACTTTTATCCGAAAGGCGGTTACTAAAATGTCAGAATTTTCAAGACGGCTTCCCGTTTATCTTTTGCTGGACGTTTCAGGCTCCATGCAGGGCGACCCCATCGAGGCAGTAAGACACGGCGTCCGCGCGCTTATTTCAGAGCTTAGAGGTGACCCTCAGGCGTTGGAAACGGCTTATCTTTCCGTTATTACATTTAATTCCAGCGCGAGACAGGTCACACCGCTTACCGAGCTTATGCTTTTTAAAGAACCTCAGCTTTCCGCAGGAGGAGCTACTGCTTTGGGTGCTGCTTTAAGACTTCTTTCGGACTGTATAAAGTCCGAAGTCAGAAAGTCCACCGAGACCCAGAAGGGCGATTGGAGACCTCTGGTATTTATCCTTACGGACGGTGCGCCAACCGATGAATGGCGTGAAGCTGCCGCAATGCTCAAAACCACTAAGCCGGCAAACATCATCGCCTGCGCTGCGGGAGCCTATGCCGACACCACTGTGCTTAAAGAGATAACCGAATGCGTTCTTATGATGAATACACTTTCCGCAGGTGATCTGGCGCAGTTTTTTGCATGGGTATCAAGCTCTGTCAAGATGTCCTCAAAGAGCCTTGACTCAAAGCCGGGTGCAAATATCGAGCTTCCCCCGCCGCCTCAGGGCTTCGTAATTGTTCCGTAACGACTGCGGAGGTATTAATGGAAAATATCAACAATAACAATACGGAAGCGGCGGTATGTGCTGAAACAGTACACGCTGAAAAATCGGCTGCCGAAACAACTGTCGTTGAACAAGCTGTCGGCGAAACCTCTTCCGAAAAGAGTGAAAAGCTTTCCGACAGGGACGTTACCGCCCATACCGCCGCTATGTGGAAATACAATCCCGTACCCGAAAGTCCCGAGCCTTATCCAGAATCCATCTGCCGCGGCGATTCGGCGGGAAGCTTTTCGGTAACGGCGGCCTCTGTCCGCGGAAAAAAGCACAAGCACGACGGCTCGAACCGCGATGACAGCTTCGCTTTTGAGATAACGGACGATATCGTTATCGCTGCGGTTTCGGACGGAGCAGGGTCTAAGCCTTTCTCGCGGATAGGTGCGAAAGCTGCCTGCGAGGCTGTGATAAAATACTCGAAAATACGTCTCAAAGCTATCAAAAGGGATTTCCCCGAATTCCGCAGGGATTTGGGCGGAGCCCTTGACAGCAGCGGGTTCGGAGCGGTATGCTCGCAGATAGCGGGTATGCTTAGGGAGAGCTGTGCGGAAGCGTATGCCTCTGTTG